>JBDTMQ010000353.1:0-5638 GCA_039934155.1 Acidobacteriota bacterium
CCATCCTTTGAAAGTCTTGGCAGACATCTTCTTTTTCAAGCGTGCGGGCGATCGATACGCCGCCCTCTTCGACGCCTGTCAGACTTACCAGCTTGAACTCGGTTTCCCGCCCGAGAAACGGCGCAACTTTGGCGGGCGGAAGCCAGCGCCCGTTCTGCACGCCGCCTAGAAGTCCGCGAATCCTCAGCTCAACGATGGGTATTACGGACTTTTGAGTGAAAACCGACAGATCGAGCAAAAGAACCAGTGCAATAACCGCAAGCAGTTTTCTCATAAATTTATGCCTCAGTTTGATCAGCAGCTTTGGACGTCTGCGGCCCTGCGAGCTTACGGTACGCGTAATAACAGGCTATCCCCAGGCCCGACGCAATCAGGATGGGCAGACCTTCTTTTGCAAAGTCGACGTGTATCAACAGCCACACGATGAGCGTGATCGACAACACTGAAGCAAGGATCCCAGGCGGGACCGAAAACCTCGCCGGCGGCACGTCTGTCCGCTGCCGGAACACCGGCAAAGCCAAGCATGTCGTCGCGTAGACTAGCAGCCGGGTCGTCGTCGCGATGGTCACCGCCGAGAGAAAGGACGTGAATATCGTCAGCGCAAGGATCACCGCACCAGTTACGATTATCGAAGCGAACGGTGTCTTGTATTTTGGATGGGTAGAAGCTAAAATCTTGGGCAGTTCACCGCGTTCGGCCATCGCGAAGGGAATTCTCGACGATGACAGAAACCCGCCGTTCAAATTGCCGAGTACTGAAATAAAGGCTCCGATCACAATGAATGCTGCACCGGCTGAGCCCATAAAAGATCCGGCTGCATCGGCAAGCGGCGTTTTCGATTCGGCCAGGCCCGGAAGAGTTCCGATGGCCACTACCTGAACGAGGAAAAACAAAAGCACGCAGAATCCGAGAGCTGTCAGCAAAGCGAAAGGTACGTTTTTCGCAGGGTCCTTTGTCTCGCCTGCCGGTATGACAGCGGCTTCAAATCCTACATAAGCGTAGATCAAGAGGAGTATCGCTGTCGGGAAATTTGCGTATTCCGGCACGGTCGAGAAGTCAAAATTCGCGGGCTGAATGAAAAATATGCCCGCCGCAACGAAAAGCAAAAGGGGTACGAGCTTTCCGACCGTAAAGATATTCGTTACGACTGCCGACGGGCGAACGCCAAGCAGATTGACCACAGTCGTTCCGACGACAACAATTGTGATTATTATTGTTCGTGGAATTCCGGTGCTTAGATTGTCAAAAAAGAACCCGAGGTAAATAATGACCGCGTTACAATTCGCCGCAAATGTTGCCACCCGGACTACCCAGTAAAGCCATCCCGTTTCGAAACCGATCTCGGGACCAAATGCTTCGCGTGCATAAAGATACATCCCACCGGTGGTGGTGAAGCGGCTCGAAACTTCAGAAAAGCATATGACGATCAATCCGACGATAATCGCACAGGCCAGAAAAGCGATCAGACTGTAGCTTCCGATCAGCTTGAAAACTCCCGCCGGAAGGATGAATATGCCTGTGCCGATCACGGTATTTACGGCAACCGCAGTCAGATCCCAGCGGCCCAAACCGCGAATAAGTTTTGATTCAATCATAGCAAGGAATTTTGCCGCTCGGGTCGTGGTAAAGTTTGACGCTTTTCGTTTATACTCTGAAAATCACATTCCGTAAAGATATCCAGAGGACAATCAAATGCGACGGGTTGAGCAAAAAGCCATCACTCTATTATTTATTTGCCTGGCCGGGATTTATGCCAACGGCCAGAAAATACCCAAAGGCGGCGAGATCAAGATGCCAGCCGGATATATGCCACTGGCGATCGAAAACTCGATCGAACTTCAGACAATTCTAAATGATTCAATAGCGAAGGTTCTCAATGCATTTCCCGCTCGCGGATTCAAGGTTGATGACATTGCGGCGACATTGATCGACGTTCGCGATCCGAGCCAGCTAAGGTGGGCGAATTTTTCCGGTGAGCGACAGATCTATCCGGCCAGCGTGGTCAAAATGTTTTATATGACCGCCCTTGAGCGACAGCTCGAGGACGGCAAGCTGAAATTAACGCCGGAGCTTGAACGAGGTCTTCGGGACATGATCGTTGATTCATCCAACGAAGCGACACAGTACATTCTCGATGTGCTTACCGATACATCGAGCGGTGCTGAAATTCCCCAGAAAGAGTTTGAAAAATGGCAGTTCAAGCGAAATCGGGTCAACCGCTTTTTCACCGCAATGGGTTACCAAAATATCAACGTCAATCAAAAGACCTTTTGCGAGGATGCGTACGGAATAGAACAACAATCGCGCGCGTATAAAGGCCAGAACCGCAACATGTTGACCACTAACGCTGTAGCGAGGCTGTTGGCGGAGATCGTACTGGGAAAAATGAACACGCCGGAACGCACGGCAAAGATGATGGAGCTGATGCGTCGCGATCCGTTCTCCGCTGATGGCGGCCCTGAGGACCAGGCCCATGCTTTCACCGGCCGCCTGTTCATTGAAAGAAAAATGACCAGTGCTAAATTGTGGTCCAAGGCCGGCTCGACCAACCGCTCTTGGCACGACGCCGTTTACATTGAAATGCCAAACGGTTTGAAATTTGTGATCGTGATCTTTACTGAGAATCACGCGAACGACAAAAACGTTATTCCCTCGATCGTCGGCAATATTATCGATCAATTGAGTAGAAACTAAGGAGCATCTAAAAAATGAAGTCAAAACTTATTCTTCTGTTAGTCCTTGCGCTTCCGATCACGATCTTTTCGCAAGGCGCCTATAAAAAGCCGCCGAAAGAGATAATGGACGTTTTGGATGCTCCGGCAAGCCCAACAACGACCGTTTCGCCGGGACGCGATAAGATCGCGATCCTTGAACCGCTTCGCTATCCGCCGATCGCCGAGCTTGCGCAGCTAATGCTCCGGCTGGCCGGTCTTCGAATTAATCCAAACACCAACGGACAGCATCGTCAGTCGTATTTCGTTTCGATGAAGCTGAAGAATATTGCCGATGGCCGCGAGATCGCGGTGCCGGCGGCCACAGCTACGGAGCTTTTATGACGGCAAATCTGCCGGCGCACAGCGATATCTTTCGTGCAGGGATCGCCAGAAGCGGTGCCTATAATCGAACGCTCACGCCTTTCGGTTTTCAGTCTGAAAGGCGTTCATTTTGGGAAGCGCCCGAGCTTTATGCAAAAGTTTCGCCCTTCTATTATGCCGACAAGATCAACGAGCCGATTTTGTTGATCCATGGCGAAGCCGACAATAACCAAGGCACATTTCCAATGCAGTCAGAGCGGCTTTTCGCCGCCATCAGCGGCAACGGAGGCAAGTCGCGGCTTGTGATACTGCCGCTCGAAGCGCACGGATATTCGGCAAAAGAATCAGTGGAGCATACGCTGTTCGAGATGATCCAGTGGTTCGATAAATATGTTAAGAACGCTAAGCCACGCGGTGCTCAACAGCCAGTCGCGCAATAGAGTGTCACTTATTGAATCTCGGAGGCTTCGATAACGGTTTCGAAATCGAGACGGTTGTGGAGGCCGTGTGAGTCGTTCATGAAATCACTCGCGAGCAGTTCTTCGGCGCCTGCGGCATCGACCGGCCGCGAGAATAAATAGCCCTGTGCCAGGCGACAGCCGAGGCCGCTTAACATTTCAAGCTGTCGCTCGGTCTCGATGCCCTCCGCGACGACTTCCATATTAAGATTTTGTCCGAGCAGGATGATCGTCCTGACGATCGCCTCGCTTTTTGGTTCGTGCACCATTTTATCGATAAACGAACGATCGATCTTTAACCTTTCGAATGGAAATTGATGCAGATAGCTGAGGCTTGAGTAGCCGGTCCCGAAATCATCTGTCGAGAGTGACAAGCCAAGCGACCTCAGGCCTGAGAGCACTGTCAGAGCCTTTTCACTGCGTTCAATGACCGTGCTCTCGGTCACTTCGAGCTTAAGAAAACGCGGGTCCAACCCCGACCGGTTCAAAACCTCTTCTACCTGAGTTCGCAGCAATGGATGCATAAGCTGCCGGGCAGAGAGATTAACGCTGACCGAGAGATCGGAATGCTTCGGAAATCGGTTTTGCCAGCTCTTGATCTGTGAACAAGCCTCGCCGAGTATCCATTCACCGATCTGAATTATCAATCCCGTTTCTTCAGCGACCGAGATGAACTCATTTGGAGCGATCGGCCCGTGCTCGGGATGATTCCATCGGATAAGGGCTTCGAATTCGCGGGTGCGTCCGCCGTCGAGAGAGACGATCGGCTGATAGAATACCTGGAATTCTTTGCGGTCGATGGCACGTCTGAGATCGCTTTCTACCTGGAGCAAATTCATGTTCCTGACATGCATCTCGCGATCGAACACTTCGCATCTGGCTTTGCCGGCTTCCTTAGCCCGATACATAGCTGTGTCGGCGTCACGAAGAAAATCTTCCGGTGACCGGCATATTTCGTCTGAGACTATGATACCGATACTTGCCGAGCTAAAAACTTCGTAGTTGCCAAATTTGAATGGCGATGAAAGTTTGCGCTGCAGTCTCTCAGCCACCATCGTCGCGTCCTGCGGGCCGCTGACCTTGCTTAGCAATACCGTGAATTCATCGCCGCCGAGCCGGGCGACTATGTCCCGTGGACGTAAACACGATTTTAGCCGCTTTGCGATCCCGATCAACAGTTTGTCACCAATAACGTGGCCGAGGCTGTCGTTTATTATCTTAAAGCGATCGAGATCGAGAAAAAGCACCGCGAATTTATAGTCCGGCTCGATTGCCGCACGGGTCACGGCCTCCTGCAAGTGCCTCATGAATTCCTTTCGGTTCGGCAGTTCGGTCAACGAATCGTGGATAGCGTTGTGGAGCAGCTTGTCCTCAACTTGTCTACGCGATGTTATATCGCGACCGATTCCCTGAACGCCCACCGGTTTATCATTCTCCAGGATCAAGCGCGTGCTGAGTTCAAGCATCACGTGACGGCCGTCTTTGGCAATGATCTCCAGCTCGTAAGAGCTAGGAGCCGCTCCGTCAAGTTTCCGCATGGTCATTTCTTGTGCGGCTCTTAAATGATCAGGCGCGACGACCTCAGCGATATTCATCTTCAATGCTTCCTTTCGCGAGTATCCTGTGATCCTCTCGCCGGCCATGTTCAAGGACGTAAATCGTCCAGCGAGATCGTGCGTATAGATCAGATCGTTGGCGTTCTCGACCAGTTCACGAAATCTTGACTCACTTTCACGCAAGGCAATCTCGGCCCGCTTACGGTCTGTCACGTCCCGGATCACGGTCGTAAAGTATTTCTGACCTTCATATTTGTACTCGGACAAACAAAGTTCGAGGTCGATCTCAACGCCATTCTTTGGTCTCCCGGGAAGTTCAAACGTTTTAGAGCCGCGCCGACGCCGATGAGTCCGCAGATAGTTTGTAAGTTCGTTGCGATTCTTTTCGGTAGAGGTAGCAGCGATGAGCATCAGAATATTCTGGCCGAGCATCTCCCTTTCGCTATATCCAAAGATCCTTTCAGTGCCGGCATTGACGAAAGAGATCGCGCCTGATTCGTCGATCGTAATGATGGCATCCGAGGCAGTTTCAGCCAAAGTGCTGAATTTTGCCTCACTCTCTCTTAGCTTTTGCTCGTCCTGCTTTCGT
>JBDTMQ010000354.1:0-2904 GCA_039934155.1 Acidobacteriota bacterium
TAATAATCGCCGACCCGCCGCTGCGCGTACTGTAGATTTGGATCGGCTTTGGCGGCCTCGTCGTAATACTTAAAAGCCTCATCGGCGCGATCGAGCTTATCGAGGGATTTCCCAAGCTCCATTTTTGCCGATCCGTCGGCCGGGTCGAGCGTCGAAGCCCTGGTAAAAGCGGTAACGGCCAGATCGTATTTTTTCTCCCGGTAATGCGCGATCCCGAGTTCGTAATAGGCCGAGCTGCTGTTAGGGCTGATCTGGATGGCTTTTTGGTAAGCGGCAACAGCCTCGTAATACATATTCTGGTTATCGAGAGCGTTGCCTAATTGAACATATGCCTCAGAGTAATCGGCCTTGATACCGATCGCCTCGCGGAAAGCTATCACCGCCTCGGGATACTTTTTCATACGGTAATACGCGAGGCCGATATTATACGGGGCCGAGTGAACGCGGTTATTGATCGCGGTCACACGGCGAAAACTGGTTATCGCGGCGTCATAGCGGCCGGCTTTAAAGTGAGCCAGGCCCTCGTCAAAATCTTTTTCCCATCCCTGTGCGAACGTCGCCGCGGCGACGAGAACGATGACAAACGGGACCAGTGCCAAACGAAGTGATCTCATACTCCTCCAGAAAAACTAGTTTAAATTATTGCGGTACATTAAGGTGCGGATTAAAAAATTGCCAAGCACAAAGACGGTACGATCGAAACGCGACCGCATTAAACATTTTCCACGAAATCGGGATATGTTTCAAGATAAATCTGCTCAACTTTGACGCAGATCGGCGATCATACGAGAGATGTCGGACCTTAGTCGTGACGTGAGTAACTGATATTTATCGTCGGCGGATAAGTTTTCGGGCGCCGAGTCGGAAGCAATTGCCGCGCGGGGGTAGATCGGCTCGCCGAATTCGACTTTTACTTTGGCCGGACGAATTCGCCAGGACTTACGTGCCCAGACGTTCTGGAGACCGTCGATCGCCACCGGTATGATCGGCAGGTCGAGCTCGGTCGAAAGGATCGACGCACCTTTTTTAAAATCGTGAAGTTTTCCGTCGTAAGCTCTTTCACCTTCGGGGTAAATGTTAAGAACCCGGCCGTGTTTCAGCCCGACGGCACCTGCTCGCATGGCTTTCATTAGCTGAGTATCGGGGTCGACCGGAACCACCTGAAGTTTTCGGGCCACAAAGCGCATGAACCGATTTTGGAAGAACATGCTGGCACCGACGTGAAAGGTGTTTCGAAAAAGGTCGTAGTTGTAATTCGAGCAGACGACAAATGGGTCAAGAAAGCTTTGATGATTGGGGCAGATGAGGAACGGCCGCTTCATTGCAATCAGCCGCTCAACATTGCGCACCTCAAGCCGCATGAACACGCGGCAAAAGAGGTTGAAGCATTTGTAGACAAGGAACGCGAATGCCGTGAACAGCGGCTGGTCGGCAAGTATCGGTTTTACCTCGGGAAAATCGGGCCGCGAATCGCGGATGATCTCGGACCAATTCAAAAAGTTCGATGAAATTTTCGACGGTCCGTCGCCGTTCGTGGTGGATACAAGCGAAATAACATCGCGTACGGTAAGCGCGCGGGCGGCATCATCGGCATCGAAAATTGTTCCAAAGGTGTGTTCAAGAGCAGCGAAAGTCTCGGCGCGTCCGAGCGAATCAAGACCGAGGTCGATCTCAAGATTCATATCGGGATGGATCGTCTGACTTTCGTTAAGATTCTGGCTGATGATCGCTACGACCGAACCTGCAGCATCGCTTTCCAGGACCGATGCATCCTCGGCCGTCAATTGCCAAGTTTTTGTATCGGCCGGTTCACTTCCGCTTCCGCCGGATTCCAATTCGGCTTTCAATTCGAACCGTTTGATCTTTCTCGAACCGGTTCGCGGCAGCGGTTCGGCCCGGATTATGTAGTCGCGGACACGTTGATATTCGGGCAGGTCGCGGCCAAGATTATCAAGTGCGTAGCGAATCGCTTCTTTTGAATTGGCGACCTTCGCCGACCTTAGATATTCGAAATCAGGCACGACCACCGCCGCAAGCTTTTCGGCACCGAGATGCTCGCTGCTGTCATCGGCCACGCCGAGAATGGCGATCTCTTCGATCAGCGGCGACTTGAGGTAATGCACTTCGAGATCTTCCGGGTGGACGTTCTTGCCAGAAGGCAGCACAATGACATCTTTTGCCCGGCCGACAATAAAAAGGTTACCGTCGTGATCGAATCGCCCCAGATCCCCTGACCGAAACCAACCGTCGTCGGTAAATGCTTCGGCGGTTGCGTTGGGATTTCGGTAATAGCCGTCGAAAACCATTGGGCCGCGGATCAATACTTCGCCGACACCTTCGGCGTTAGGTTCAGCGATCGAAACCTCGGCCCCTTTTAGGGGTTTCCCGACCGATCCGACCTTATTATCGTTCTCAAATGTGGCAGTTGCCGCGCCGCTAGTTTCGGTAAGACCGTAGCCCTGCAGAATGGTGAACCCAAGTTTATGAAAATCGCGGGCAACATCCTCGTCAAATCGCGAGCCGGCCGAAATCGCGATTCTGAGCTCGCCGCCAAACCCGTCATGCACCTTGCCAAAGAACCGGCGGCCGAAATTCGTCCCAGCGGAATCGCGAGCTGCTCCGTTAGTGGCGAGCAGTGCCTTGAAAATCAATCGCATGTGCGCCGGCAGCTTAGCCACGCCGTCAAATATCTTTTTATGAAAGAGATACCAAAGCCGGGGAACGGTCGTTAAGATCGTCGGCCGAAAAAGTTTCATCGCGTCGCTGAGCGCGGCGGGCGAGAGTTCCTTGAGATAACCGACCTCACACCCGTAGGTCGAGGCCACCCAAAGATTCACTATCTGCAGATAGGCGTGAAAAAGCGGCAGAAGACTGAGTATCTTTTCGCGGTCGGTCAGATGCAGG
>JBDTMQ010000355.1:0-1718 GCA_039934155.1 Acidobacteriota bacterium
ATACGGTATGTCCGACCTCGGGCCGCTGACGTTTGGCAAAAAGGAAGAACAGATCTTTCTAGGCCGCGAAATTGCTCAGCATCGTGATTTTTCTGAGGATACGGCTATCAAGATCGATCAGGAAGTCAAAAGGATAATTTCGGAACAATACGAACGCGCTACCAAGATCCTGACCGATAATCGTGAATCAATGGAGCGCCTCGTCGAGGCGCTGCTCGAGCACGAGTCTCTGGACAGCGCTCAAATTCGGCGGGTGATCGCGGGGTTGCCGATCGACGGCGACGACCCGGCACCTTCGGCGTCTGACGACGACGGAACACCCGAAACTGAAGAAAAGAAGAGCCGCTTTAAGAAGCCTATCCTGCCGCCGATCACGCCGAATAATCCGGCAACCGCATAACGGCAAGGATAAACGGGAAGGTTAAGGGATGAAGGCAAGAGCTTTTGTCCCTTTTTATGTGACGATGAAATTGCGCGCCCTGCTCGGTTCTGAACATTATGTGCCGGTCGAACTCGGACAGTGGGACACAGAGGTCTATCATCTGGTATTGATAAATTCGATAAAAGGAAAATGAGATATTACCAAAAGCTGGACGAGCTTTTTTAGCGAGACGTGAACGGAACCTGGCACACATCAAGACGTGCGATCGACTATCGTCACAAGACGCTCGTGATGGGCGTCCTCAACGTGACGCCTGACAGTTTTTCCGACGGCGGAACGGCCATTACGATCGATGACGCTCTTCGCCGGACCGATCAGATGATCAGTGACGGGGCCGACATGATCGACATCGGCGGAGAATCGACACGCCCGGGTGCCGAGCGCGCCACGGTCGCTGACGAGATCGCACGCGTTGTGCCGGTCATTGAGGCGATCGTCAAACGATCCGATACTCCGATATCTGTTGACACGACAAGATCTGAGGTCGCCGCTGCCGCGGTCGACGCCGGAGCAGAGATCATCAACGACATCTCAGGCCTTCGATGGGACGTAGCGATCGCAGATGTCGCAGCCCGGTCGAACACGGGACTGATCTTAATGCATTTGCGTGGAAATTTTGAGACCATGCACCAGCAATATCCCGAAACGGATATCTTGACCGACGTCTCGGGTGGATTTACCAAAACCATCGAGCGGGCCGTCGACCGCGGTATCAGAAAAGAGTGCATCGTGCTCGACGTCGGGATCGGGTTCAGCAAAACTCAGGAACAAAACTTAGAACTGCTCGCAAAACTTGGTAAACTCGTTGACGAGTTCCATGATTTTCCTCTGTTGGTTGGCGTCTCTCGAAAGTCTTTTATCGGCCGCGTGGCCGGTGTAAAAGATCCGGGCGAGCGGCTTCCGGGATCTCTGGCGGCGGCTGTGGTGGCCATCTGGAACGGTGCGAGCATTTTGCGCGTGCACGACGTTAGCGAAACAAGACAGGCATCGGCTATCGTCGATTCGATCCGAAAATTCTCGACCTGATGAATAGACCGGTTTTTATCTTATTAATAATCGTCCTTCTGTCCACGGTGGTGCAGGCTGACGTGCCGCCTGATCCCGGTTTCGTCCGCCAAAGTATTGCACTTGCTCTTGAAACCGACCAGGATCTAAAAGACCACCGGTTCTTTCTCGTATCCGCCATTAGTTTGGATGAGGTGAAGCTGCGGCAGGGTGAACGGACCTTTGTTGGAGCAGAGGGTCATGCCGGCGCCGCCCGAGTGGTCAGGCTTTT
>JBDTMQ010000356.1:0-8909 GCA_039934155.1 Acidobacteriota bacterium
GGATCGGTTCAACAAAATAGAGTTAGTTTCTCGCCCGTTCGACGTCATTCCCCGTGTTTGCGGCAGCTGCATGTGGCCGGCCTAAACCTGTTTAAAGAGGTCAACTAAATGCAGTTTGAAACGACTACCAGCTCGTCCTGGAAATTTGGACATCGCGGCCGTGTCGCGGTGTTTATCGACGGCAACAACCTGTTTCACGCCGCCCGATTTCACAATATAGATATCGACTACAATAAGCTGCTGCGGATCCTGCTCGGCGACGGCCGATTGCTCAGAGCATTCTTTTACACCGGCGTCGATGCCGGTGCCGAACGCCAGCAGGGGTTCCTTTTGTGGATGCGGCGAAACGGATTCCGTGTAGTCCAGAAAGAGTTGAAAACATTTTACGACGGCACGCGCAAAGCGAATCTCGATGTCGAGATCGCGGTCGACATGCTGAGTCTCGCCGGCCGGTACGACACCGCGGTGCTTGTCTCGGGTGACGAGGACTTTGTATATGCGATCAATGCGGTTGCTTATAAAGGATGCCGGGTAGAGGTCGCCGGCTTTCGGTCGAATACGGCACCGAGACTGATCGATGTGGCCGATTTTTTTATCGACCTCGGCGACATCGCCGAAATGTTCAGAAAGGATGTCACACAGCCGGGCGGTTATGATGTGCCGTCCTTTGTTCCACCAGAGGAACTTCCACTGCCTGATATTCTAAGGACACATGCCCGGGAAAGTGTTTCCCGGGCGCCGCGTCCGCTGCCGGTCGAGCCGTCCTATGTCGATGACGAATCGGACGGGGTCGATGAATTTGTTCGCATACGCGATGACCGATGAAGCTGTTCTCTATCGAAGAAGCAAATGCGATGCTGCCCGAGGTCCGCGAAAAACTCGAGAAAATTCGCGCCCTTTATCAGAAGATCGCGCTTTATCGCGACACGGCAAAAGCCGCATCCGAGGCATCTGAGTTCGGCGGCGGAATGGTGGGCGGATCGCATTACGTCCGTGCATTGTATGAGATCGGAAAGCTTACGACCGAACTTCATGAAAACGGGGTCCAGCTAAAGGATCATTCGCGTGGTCTGATCGACTTTCCAAGCATGCGTGACGGCCGTGTCGTGTTGTTATGCTGGCAGCTTGGCGAACCCGAAGAGATCGAATGGTGGCACGAGGTAGAAACCGGATTCGCCGGCCGCCAGCCACTCTAAAAGCTCGTCCGCCAAATCAAAAACAACCTAAATTGTCTTTTTACATAGTTTTGCAACGCTGTCTGTGGAAAACCGGAGAAGTGTAAATTTTTGTGCGCTTTAATGTTGACGAGTTAAAGTAACTTCTGATATTCTTTCATTCGATTTGCTCAAATCACCCTGACAATCAGATCCAACTAACGGCCTCTTAATACGATTATGACTTGCCCGGTCTGTAAACGCGATCTCGCCCCTACCTTGTCTATTTGCCTTACCTGCGGCGCGATGATGAACGATACCGTTCGCGAAGAGCTGCAGTCGAAGGTCGCCGTGAGTGTCTCAGGCGGTCTCTCAGCGAAAATGCTGCCAAAGCCACCGGCTGCATCCACGTTTTCGCCGACGCCCGCCCCCACGCTCAAACGCGAGCGGCCAGAACCGCCGCCCGCCGGAAAGGTCAAACCTGCTCCGTCGGTCAGGATCGAAACCTCGGATCTCAGAATAAAAAAGACGAGCCCGACATTGGTCGGTTTTCAGAGCAAGAATGCTGCGCTGCCGGATTGGCGCCTTCAGCTTCAGAATTCGATCCGGCAAAGGACCGGAACCGCTCCGCGAACGGCCGCCGATGAGGAAAGTCCTGTGCCGGCCCAGTTGATCTCACGCGGAGCGAACGCTCTCAAGGCCGAACCCGAGCCGGAGCCGAGCCCGGCCGAGATCCAAAATCCGCGTGTTGCAAATGCCTTAAAGCGGATCGAGGAATCGCGTAAAGCATTTCTCCCGACGGAAAAACCGTCCAGAGCTGTTGCGGATCCGACGCTGCCGACCGGGCGCAATTATCCTTTCAACGTCGTCTCGCGGACGGCCGATGCACCCGCCGAGGCGCAGCCCGCCGCTAAAGCAGTTGCCGTAAAGGCCCCGAAACCCAAATTGGTCTCGTCGTTAAGGATAGAAAAGCGCGGTCTGGATACAAACAAGCTGCCGCCGCTGCCGAAGCAGACCCGCACAGCCGCGAGTCTCGAAGTGAATATCTCGGTCACCTCCTCGACCGAAGTGCAAAAGACACCCGAACCAGTTTCCGCGGCCGCCGCACAGGACGAAACAAAATTAACGCCGCCGGTTGAGATCGAGGCTATCGATCAAGCGGCAGCGGTTATCGAAGAACAAGACGATCTGGCACCGATAGCAATGCGGTTCAATTCGGGCCTGTTCGACGTCATCATCAGCGTTTTTGCGAGCCTGATACTTATGTCGCCATTTATGATCGCCGGCGGAAGCTGGATCTCGGTTTCGGGTGCTCTGGCAATAGGCGCGGCGACGTCGATCGTGATGTTCCTTTACCTGACCATCTCGGTCGGGTTTTACGGACGTACATTTGGAATGCGGCTCTTCTCGCTGGAATTGATCGACATCGAGGAAAACGACTACCCGACACTGCACCAGGCGGCGGTAAATTCATCTGTTTTCATTCTGTCGATCGCATGCGCCGGCCTGGGTTTTATTCCGATGCTGCTGAATGACGAACGCCGGGCCGCTCACGATCTGCTTTCGGGCACCATTCTGGTGCGGGAATACTAGCCCGTTTCAAAAGCGAGCTCATCAATATAACAGGTCCAAAGCCGCCTAGCAGCTTTGGACTTTTTGTTTGACACTTTAGACTGATTTACCGTGGACGTAAAAACGATCGGGCTGGTGTGCGCAGAGATGGCGGAGGCTCTTAAGAGACGCCGCTTCGGGAAAGTGTTCCAACTTTCCAAAACGTCACTGGCGATCGACGTTCATCCGTCCGACGGCAGATATCTTTTTATTGCTTTTTCTCCGCCAGAACCGCGTGTTTACCTTATAAAGAGACGGCTGAAGGAATTAGAACGTACGTCGGGCAACCCGTCGCCGTTCGCTCTACTGCTGCGGCAGCGGCTCGCGAATGCCATCGTTCTCGGTGTTCAACAGATCGAGAACGAACGCGTGATCGTCATTCGATTTGAAAAGGACGACGAGATAGAAGGTCCGCTGGAATTCGACCTCGTGATCCAGCTGTCAGGCCGCTCGGCAAATCTATTTTTGTTGAACGGCGTCATTGTGAGCGCGGCACGCGAAACGAAGGGCGAAGGCCAGCAGCCGGGCGACCTCTATCGTCCACCCGTAAGAACCGAAAACACATCGATAAAAGGCGGCGGATCGTCGCTGCCTGGGATACCGCCAGACGACGTTTCGGCAGCACTCGACCGATATTTCCTCGAGAAACAAACCGAGGATCAAAGAAACTCGGCGGCCAAGGCCGCTCTCGCCAGACTGCGCAGCGAGACCCGGAAAGTGGAAACTCTTATCGAAAAACTCGAGGGCGATCTGAGAACGCACGGCGATGCTACGCGGTGGAAGAATTTCGGCGACCTGCTGCTGGCCAATGCCGCTAACGCAAAACGCGACGGCGATCACCTGACCGTGACCGATTATTTTGCCGACGGCACGCCAGAGATAAATATACCGGCCGATGAGAACGATTCGCCGACACAGGCAGCTGAAAAATATTTCAGGCGATACACAAAGGCAAGAAATGCAGGCGTCGAAACGGCCAAAAGGATAGCGGACGCCAAGAAACAGTTAGCGGTTCTGACAGAAAAGAAAGCTGAACTCGAGCGGGCGATAGAACAGAATGATGAAGAGAGATTGGCGTCGTTTGCGGCGCTGCCTAAGACAACGGCAAGACCTTCGGCTTCAAGATCGGAAAAGCAAAAACCTTCCGGGTCGACACGAAGCTTCAGATCATCGGACGGATTTGAGATCCTCGTTGGAAAAAAAGCGACAGACAACGATATTTTGACGTTCAAACTGGCAAAGCCGCTCGATATATGGATGCACGCCGCCGATTATCCGGGCTCGCATGTCGTTATCCGCAATCCTGATAGAAAAGAAGTGCCGCCAGGCACGCTGATCGAGGCGGCACAACTAGCGGCAATTTATAGTCAGGGGAAAAAGCAGCCCAAGGCTGCCGTCCATTACACCCATAAAAAATTTGTGAATAAGCCGCGTGGTGCGGCTCCGGGAAAAGTAAGTCTGGCGAGTTTTAAAACGATCCTGGTCGAGCCAAAGGTCCCGGATCTGTGATCATTCGCTGGTGACCTTTGCCACCACGTCTTCCATTTTCCGCACCTCTGACGCATTCGCACCCTGAAACACCGCCCGAAGATTGCCGTCACGGTCGATCAAAAAACTCTGCGGGATGCCGCCGAATTTGCTTATCTTCAGCAAGGAGGATTGCAGAGCCGTGTCAGCCCAGACCAGCGGATAATTCAGTTTCATCTCAGCCGCAAAAGAGTTGATCTGTTCAGCCGGTTCGTCATCGGTATTGAGCCCGATGACCTCAAAATTGCTGTCCCGATGGGCATCCTGCATGCGAACAAGGGCCGGCATTTCGGAACGGCACGGGCCGCACCAAGTCGCCCACATATTCAGAAGCAGCACTTTTCCCTTTTTATCCGCGACCTTGAATGTCGTGCCATCAAGATTCTTGATGTCAGCCTGCGCGACCGCGGCATTAAGCGGCGGATAGACAGACGCTTTCTTCGGCGCGTCCGCCGACCCAGCGTTCACCGGCTGGGCCGGATTTTCAGCTGTCGAGCGGTTTTCCTCGACCGCTCCGCCGCAGCCCGAAAAGACAAAAGCCAGTAAAATGAATAATGCAGTATACGAAATAAATTCCTTCATCAAACCTCTCGTCAGCCGGCGTCCTGCAGTCTTAAAACGACCAGGGTCGCTAGCACTAATAACCCAAACATTAGCACTAATACGATCTGGTTAACAACTTCGTTCATCCACGGATGAAGGAACGTTACATATCCGCTTAGATCATCAGGAATGCTTTTGACCTCGCCCAGGTCGGGCATGTCGGCCATCGTCGGACCGCTGTCGGTGCTCTCCTGATACTGCATCCCGGCAGCTTTTTTCAGGTCTTCGAGATCGCGTTTCGCCTTGGCGATCGTCTTTTCGTTCTCGGTCGCGATAAATTTGTAAAGGCCGAGGCCCTTTGTCTTGCCGCGTGGGTTTGCGCCTTCTTCCTCAAGCGTGTCGAGTGTCGAAAACCGTTTCATCGTATCGAAAGACCAGGCGGCAGGCATCGCCATGCTGGCGACCTTGCTGATCCCGGCGGGAACACCGATCAGCCCCGAGAACAAGATCTGAGGTATAAGTATCAACGGCACCAGACTTGTCGCCATTTCGGAAGTGCGGACAAGGGCAGAGATCAACAGCCCAAGAGCAATACCGACGGCGGAGGTCAAAAGCATCGCCCAAAACTGCGGTACCCCTAAAAATTCGCCCGGCATCGACATCAATCCCGCCACATGCAGCAGTTTTAAAGGTACAAATAGTACGAAACACTGGATACCGACAATGATCCCGAGAATAAATAGTTTTGAGAACACATACGGCAGAATGCCCAGGTTGAACATTCGTTCGCGACGATAAACGGGACGTTCACGAATTATCTCGCGGGCGGCGACCGAGGTCCCGAACCACACGGCGACGAGAGCGACGACAAAGTAAACAAAATCGCGCGGCTTGTCGGATCCCATTGCAAAAAACGTCAGAAGCGCAATGATCGGTGCCTGAGCAAACAGTATAAAAAGGTTGATTTTGTCTTTTAGCAGCACCTGCAGATAGCGTCTGGAAAGTGTCAGCCACTGGCCGACGGCGCCAAAAACACCAAGCCGTCGTTTCTTGCTCACCTTTGTAGCCGACAGCTTGCCGAGTTCCTGAAGAGGCGTCTGGACCAGCTCTCTGAACTGCCGTGTTGACGCGTATTTCGTACGCCAGTCATCGGCGGACTTTTCGTTAACAGGTGCAAGGCTGGTACCGGATAATCGGGATAGGTCCTCGCGTGGCGGATCGAGCCGAGCGTAGAGATCCTTAAAGCTCGAGACGTTGAAATATTCCAGAGCGTCGTTCGGCGTTCCATAGAACGCCAGTTTTCCCCTGATCAAAACGACGATCTTGTCGAACATCCGCACATTCTCCATGGCATGGGTCGTCATGATGACCGTTCGCCCTGAGTCGGCGATCTGCCGGAAAAGGCGCATTATTTTTTCTTCGGTCGCCGGGTCGAGACCCGATGTGGGCTCATCCAAAAATATCACCGAGGGCTTGGTGATCAGCTCAACGGCGATCGAGACACGCTTTCTCTGGCCGCCGGAAAGGCGGCTGACGGGCACATCGCGGCGTTCGGCGAGTCCGGTCACATCGAGCACCTCGTTGATGATCTGATCGATCTCGGCCGACGTCACGTCGCGGGACAAACGCAGACGGGCGACGTAATAAAGCGTCCGGTAGACGCTAAGCTCCCGATGAATAATATCTTCCTGCGGCACATATCCGATCGCCTGCTTTAACGAATCGAGGTGCCGGTAAAGATCAAGGTGATTGATCAGAACGTTGCCCGAGGTCGCCGGGCTCACGCCGTTCAATGCCTGGATCAGCGTTGACTTGCCTGAACCGGACGGCCCGAGCAGCCCGACAAACTCATTTGGCTTTATGGAAAGCGATACCGAATCGAGAAGCTTGATCCGGCCGCCGCCGCGCGCCCTTACGTCGCGCGTGATATTTGCAACGTCGATCCGATGGCGAGAACGCGTATCAAAAACGCCGACCGTGCCCGAGGCATCGACGCGGACAAGAAAAGTGCCGATCTGCACCGCGTCGTGCGTACCGAGCGCCTGCCGCGAGATCCTTTTGCCGTTTACGAAAACGCCGTTCGTCGAGCCGAGGTCCTCGGCCGTGACGCCGCTCGAGCTTCTGGCCAGGCGAGCGTGCTTTTTCGAGATCTGCAGTCCATCGAGACAAATGTCATTCGAAGGATCGCGTCCGATCGTCAGCTGGCCCTTCGGGCCAAAGCCGACTGACATCAAAAGCTGTGCGTCGGCCGCCTCCATTGAGGCCTGGCTGAGCGGCCGCGAATCTACTTTGAAAACCACCGTAGCGGCGACCTGATCAAGCGTTGTCGAGATCGACCGTTGTCCGGCCATCCCCATCCCCGCCGGTGCGGCATGGGACGGTGAGTTAAAATGGAGCCGGGGCCCGCCGACACCTAATTCGACCTCGTCGTCGTGATAGAGCGGCACCGCGGCCGAGATCCGCTGACCGTTGACGAGCGTGCCGTTAAAACTGTTGTTGTCGGCAATCAGATAAATGCCGCCCGAAAAGCTGATCTCGGCGTGGGTTCGCGAAACGGTCGCCGCTGAGGCTTCGAATACGATATCGCATTCGGGTGCTCGGCCCAGCGTCGTTTTCGGTTTTGAAAGTATGTATGCCGGACGGCCGCCGTCGGCAAAGTCGATCGAAGCTGTACTGGGCCTCGACGAAGCCTGATCAGGTTGGATCGCGGCTACGGCTTTCGGTGTGCTGGGGATCTTGATCGCCGGGACCGATTCGGCGGCGCCGCGTATAGGCTGTGCGGGCGTCGGCGTACTTTTGCCGACCGGGAACGGCATTATTTCGGTCGCCTCGCCGATCGTCCGGTCGATCCGGATCACGCGCACGGCGGGGCCGTCGGTCCCGAATGTCAACAAGTCGCCGGCCGTAACCTCAGCGGGCGACGCGATCCTTTGTCCTCGAAGGAACGTACCGTAGCTCGAGTTCAAATCGATGATCATCCATCGGTCATGGATCAGCCTGAGCTCGGCGTGCTGACGCGAGACCATCGGATTTTTTTCGCTTTCAAAGCTGATCGTGCATGCGGGATCACGGCCAAACGAGATCACGGTCTCGCTTATCGAACGTTCTGCCTGCCGCTGACCGGCGGCGTTCTCTTCGGCAAGGATAATGTTCATGGATGACGAGATAACGCTTGAGCGGCGTATGCCGGGAATTCGGGCCCCAGGAAAGATCGATCTTTTTCCGGGCGTTGCCGACGCCGCTCTTTAGGCAGAACTATTCCGAGCGGGCAAGCCTGAAGCCCAGTGCCGGATGCCGCGTACTTTGAGGGCTGTCAACACGAAACGTAGATGTGATCGCCGTTTTCCCGGTGGATTTGTACATCGCCGAACCGCCGCGCACCATGAACCTCGGCTCATCGCTGGGCTTGATCTCGCCGACACTTCCCGGATATAGCGATACAGGTGTGCTCGTCCATTCCATAACGTTGCCGATCAGGTCGACGAATCCCCACGTGGCCGGACAAGCATGCGTTCCGACAGGCTTGGGATCGTTGCGATCCTCATCAAGTACCGCGCAATTCGACTGAAACTTATCGCCCCACGGATAGAGGTCATTCTTACTGCCGTTTCGGGCGGCAAATTCCCATTCCTCTTCGGTCGGCAGGCGGTATTTTGTTTTGTCGCGGTCAGATCGCCATTTAATAAATGCCGTGATATCGGCAATATTCACGTATCGAACGGGCATTTTTTCGCGGCCGGCGACTGGATGTCCATTTTCCCAATCCGCCGGGACCGGTGAATACTTGGTTGCCTGCACGAACTCGTAAAATTCGCCGTTCGTGACCTCGGTCTTGTCCATCAGGAACGGTTCGACCGTCACTTCGTGCTCTGGCTTTTCGAGGTCGGTGCCATCATTCCGGCCCATTGTGAAAGTTCCGCCGGGAACTGAAATCATATCCGGTTTGGATTGAGCGACACCCGGGGTTCCATCCGGAGTCGGCGTCGTCGTCGTTCCATTGACCCCGTTGACGTTGGCCGCCCGCCTGGGAAAGATCCCGGCAACATAAGCTCCGCCGACGCCCGCAATTCCCAG
>JBDTMQ010000357.1:0-3193 GCA_039934155.1 Acidobacteriota bacterium
TAGGTGAGTTAAAGAACGGATTTTACCGTAATGATTTCTTCAATTTTTCGATGAGCCCGGCCAGGTAAGGAGTGACTATTCGTCCTCGATGCTTTCTGACACCCGGTCGTCCGTTTCTATATCCCCGGTCTCAAGGGCGGAAGGGTACATTCTCTCTCGCAGGCGGACGATCAGGAATTGATCGAAATAAACTATCGCAGCCCCCGCTGCAGCAGTCACCACCGATAGGAAAAATCCGACGGGTGCCGGAGACAAGACAAGTCCGTTTTCGGCGGACATGTGAGCCGCCGCACCGTCCAGCCAAAATGCCCGCAAAAAAAGAAATATTAAAAAGTATGCAAGGCTCGTCCACAAAGGCCAGGCATTATTGGAATGCCACGTCGATATGTTTGCAATGATCAGTAAGATTACCGATGAAGCCCAAAGGAATGCGAGGCCGGCGGATGCATAGTAACTGTAAGCTTCCACTGCCGCTGCGGGTGAGCCAATACTTTTCAGCCAGCTAAAGGCATAACAGCTTAAAAAGACGGAAATACCCGAAAATATCAGCAGAACGACGACGAAGATCCGGTTTGTCATATCCAAAATATAACCTTAAATCGGGCAAACAAAAAGGCCGCTCGGGCTGCCCGAACGGCCTCAACGTGGATTGCTAAGTCAGATCCTAGGGTCGAACCGTGAGAAAGATGGTCTGACCTTTTCTGGACACCAACAAAAGCACTGGTTTGCTTCCAGCATTTTCGATCACCGATCTTAGCTTTTCAACCGAGTCCAAAGCCTGGCGATTTACTTCGAGAATAACGTCGCCTCGCGCGATCCCCGCTTCTGCTGCCGCTCCGGTCGGGTCGACATCGGTGACTACCAGCCCCTCAGAATCGGAGGAAAGGTTTAGCTGCTTCGCAACCTGCGGCGTAACGGGCTGAAGACTCAGCCCCAGCTTGCCGTTCTCGGTGGGCTTGGTTCTATCGTCTTTTTCATCAGGCTGACCACCGGGGGCCTTATCCGAAAGATCGAATTCCTCAAGCATAGCCGTCATTTCCTGAGGATTGCCGTCCCGTATGACCGTCAGTTTGATCTCAGCCCCGGGCAATGTTCCCGCGACCTTATTTCTTAAAACATTGCTGTCCTCGATCTTTTCGCCGTTAATGGCCGTGATGATGTCACCGCGCTTTACGCCAGCCTTATCGGCCGCACTGCCCGGTTTTACATTACTCACTATCACGCCTGTTTGGTCTTTGAGATCGAGTGCCTGTGCGGTATCGGCCGTAATATTCTGTATGTTAACGCCCAGCATGCCGCGGCTTACTTTGCCGTTCTTGAGAAGCTGTTCCATGACCGATTTGGCCATGTTGGACGGGATCGAGAATCCGATGCCTATGTTTCCGCCGGAGGGCGATCCCGATAATATCTGGGAATTAATACCGATAAGCTCGGCATTTAGATTCACGAGTGCACCGCCAGAATTGCCGCGATTGATAGGTGCATCTGTCTGCAGGAAATCTTCAAAACTTGATCCGTCGCTGAGCCCGGTCCGACGGCCTTTGGCGGAAATTATTCCGGCAGTGACGGTCTGACCTATGCCTAACGGATTTCCGATCGCAAGGACAATATCGCCGACGCGCACAGTATCTGAATTGCCAAGCGTCAGATACGGCATATTTTGGGCCTCGATCTTGAGCACCGCCAGGTCACTGGGTTTGTCAGAACCGACAACTTTTGCGTCAAAAGTCTTGTTATCGCTCATCTGGACTGTGATCTTTTCGGCGCCATCGATCACATGGTTGTTGGTCAGAATGGTTCCGTCGGCCGTAACGATCACCCCGGAGCCGAGACCGCGTTCGATTTGAGGCGTCTGGTTCTGTCTTGGAATTCTGAATTGTTTAAAGAAATCATCGTCACCATCGGGCTGAATCTGGACTGATGATGAACGGTTCTTGTGTTCGGCCTCGATTCGAACGACGGCCGCAGACGTTTTTTCCACTACGTCTGCGTAAGAGGTGCGGACGCCGTCAACGACCAATGGAGTGGATGGAGGTGCCGGCGGCGGAGCGGCCCGAACGTCAGAACCCCGGAACAATCCTGTTCGACACCCCGAAAAGACCAGAGCCGTCAGGACAAACGCGATGACTGAAAACTTTCTGCTGAACATTTTAATAATTCCTCGAGAAAATATATGGCCGGATCTTTTGATCCCGACCTTTAACATTCAAAGATGCGTAATAAATACGAATCGTCGAACATTTTAGTTCATAAAATCCCGGGCACGCCCGGGTTCAACTTCCGCTGATCTTTGGCGTGTGACCGTCAAAGATGTAAGCGAGCGATTTATAGACGAGCTTGGAACAAAGGAACGCGGGCGAATCGTGACCTTCAACGTAAGAGTATTCGACCAGATCCATACCTACGATACGTTTTTTGGATGCAAGCCGTCTGATAATTGCCAGGGTCTCATACCAGCCCAAACCGCCGGGCTCAGGCGTTCCCGTCGTTGGCACAATGCTCGGATCAAGGCCATCTATATCGATGGTCAAATAAACATTGTCGGTCAGGTGGTCGATCGCAGGATCGATCCAATCGGTCTTACCGACGATGTCGCGGGCCCAGTAAATATGGGTTGGAATTCCGGAATTTATTGACCGAGCTTCTTCGGCCGAGATCGAACGGATCCCGACCTGGACCGAAGGGATCCGCATGTCCTTCACGACCCGTGCCATTATCGACGCATGCGAGTGCGGCGTGCCGTCATATGCATCACGAAGGTCAGCATGAGCGTCAATTTGTAAAACACTGAGATCATGATATTTTTCGGCGTGAGCTTTAATAACGGGTGCCGAAATGGAATGTTCACCGCCCAGCATACACACGAACTTACCGCTATCGACAAGCCTTTTCGAGCTATCGTAAAGATCCGACATCATTTGCTCGGGTGTCGGCCTGGACTGGAATTCATCGAGCGTGTGTATTCCGATCTTATAAACTTCGCTGTCGGTTTCCTCTTCATACAGTTCCATGTTTCGCGAGGCGTCGATGATCGCCATCGCCCCGGCCCCGGTTCCGGTGCCATATGAAACTGTACCTTCGTATGCAACGGGAAGGACTACTACCCGCGAGCGGTCGTAGGAGCAATATTCTTCCTCATCGATCCCGCCAAAATTCATTGGCAATTCAGCGCTCTCCGACATTCTTTGAGTTT
>JBDTMQ010000358.1:0-2054 GCA_039934155.1 Acidobacteriota bacterium
GGTTCCAGGATCTTTTCAACTACGACTTCCGCCGCACCGAGATGTGCATCATCCCTTACGGCACACAGGAAGGCGAGATCTCGTTCTGTGCATATAACACAGGCATCGGCTGGCGTAATATCATCGAACACATGCACCAGAATGCGACGGTCGCACAATGGTATAAGGATCACGGCCGTCACGAGGTATTCGCTCGCGGCAAAGAGGTCGAGCTTGTGGATCCGACGCACAATCTCGTGTTGAATGAGGTCGATCTTTCGCGGCCCAACAAGCCCGAGATGGAAGGCCCCAAGACCGCTGCTGAAGAAATGCAGATGATGCGCAAACTCTACAACCAGATGGTGATGGAAAAGGCTCAGATCAAGGCCGAACCGCTCATCCAGATCGGCGGCATTAAACGCGAGAAGCCAGAAGATAAAGAAATGGCAATGGCTGAATAGCTCTTGTCAGTACCACCTGCGGCAGCGAGTGGTTTAACGAACTAAAGCCTCGCCGGGAAAACGACGAGGCTTTTTTATGTTATTATTCGGCTATGATCACAGTCGCCGACAATTTGCCGATCTCGGTCGATCCCGAAATAATGAGCGGTGCTCCGGTTTTCTCGGGAACGCGTGTTCCGGTCTCGGCATTACTCGAAAATCTCGAAGCAGGCTTGTCGCTTGACGAATTTATCGAGAACTTTCCGACTGTGACCCGTGAACAGGTCGTTCAGGTTCTCGAACACTTTCGCACCTCACTCGATGCCATCAGCCTCGCTCCATGAAGACCATCATCGACGAATGCGTTCCCAGCATCGTAAAACACGGCCTGCCTGAACGCGGTATCGTGTCGGTTCAGGATATCGGCTGGTCCGGGATCAAGAATGGCCAACTGCTAAAACTCGTCGCCGCCGATTTTGACGTTTTTATCACTTCCGATAAGAATCTAAGACATCAACAAAACCTTTCAGCTCTAGACCTCGCGATCATCTTGCTCCCGAGCAACCAAGTTCCCGTCGTCAGGGACGTGCTTCCTCAGATCGACGCGGCCGTATCATCGATTAAACCGCAAACTTTTATTGAGCTCTAAAGCCCGCCGCTGAAGAAGTGCAGATGATGTGCAAACTCTACAACCAGATGGTGATGGAAAAGGCTCAGATCAAGGCCGAACCGCTCATCCAGATCGGCGGCATTAAACGCGAGAAGCCAGAAGATAAAGAAATGGCAATGGCTGAGTAGATCAGTAGTCAGTAGACAGAGTAATTAGTAGAAAGAAAGCCCGCAATCGCTCGCGGGTTTTTTGTTTGTTTTAGAGTAGCCTGGGCGAAAGTTGCAGCTCCTCCCGTCACCGGCTGCTCGCCTCCAAACCGCTTCCCTGTAGACCCATTTTAAGTCGTTGACATACCTGTATTGTATCTGTATACTACAGGTACAATGACAATACAGGAAGCGAAAGGAGTTTTGGCGGATGCAGAAAAATCGATTCGAGACCTGATGCAGCGGGAGTTGGGAGTCCGGCGTTACTCCGAACTTGGGGAGCTTGCGTTAATTGCCGATGCTCTGGCACGTCTTGCTCGCGAGGTCCCTCAAAGCACGCCGGCGACTGAGTCGTCGGCTTCTGGGCCGCCCCCTACATCACATAAGCCAGCAGCTAGCCGCGTTCGTCCGAAGGCCAGTATAAAGCGTAGTCCGGCGAAACGAGACTATCCGCGTTTCGAGCGCGAAAACGACAGGCTTATTAAGGTTGGCTGGTCCAAAAAGTCTAGGGAGGAATACGAGCACCGTGCTCCGCGCTCTGCGGTGCTTGCATTCGCCGAGTATCTCGGCACGGCCACCGCGAAGGGCAAAACCTTCGTCATGGAGGATTTATTTCCTGTCTATGACGCCATGGGGGAAGAACTTCCCGGTTATCAAGTTTACCTGGCCTTGGCATGGCTTCGGCAGTTCGGAGCGGTCGAAAAGAAAGGACGCGAAGGGTACGTGCGCATCACTGATCCATTGGACGGAAGCCTATTTGACAATCTATGGGACCGAGTTCCCGAACGATCGTAAGGAGAACACCGTAATGGCAATTCA
>JBDTMQ010000359.1:0-3871 GCA_039934155.1 Acidobacteriota bacterium
TACGCCGATCGAGCTGGAGTATTACAAAAATGGAGGAATTCTTCCGTTCGTGCTTCGTCAACTTCTTCCTGAATAACAGTGAGGGGCTGCTTTTCGGGAGTTATTTGTCTAATTAATAGGAGAAATTCTGAAATAGGCAAAAAAATACTGTTACTTCGGTCAAAAAAATAGTAAATTACAAGTTCTTCAACCCTGGGAAATAAAAAAGCTGCTCTAGGAGTTCTCTAGAATGAAAAAAGTAGGAGTGTTCGCACTTTTAGCGATCCTGATAGGATCAACCTCTGTTCCGTTGTCGGCGCAACGACTTCGTATACCAAAGTCTCCGCCCAAAACCACCGTTGAAGCCGGAGCGGTTTTTGCGTCGGCTTCAGCATTTTCTGACGGGAACGGTGTATTTTTCAGTTGGCAAATGGAGGTCGAAACTGACAATGCCGGGTTTTACATTTATCGTTTCGGTCCAAAAGGTGCGGAAAATATTTCTTCGTCCCGGTTTGTTCCGGGCAGTGCAATGAAATTGCGGTCGGAACCGGTCTATGGAGAAAAATATCGGTTTTACGACCCGAACGGCGACAGCCGCTCGACATATTATATCGAAGCGCTTTTACTTGATGGTTCAACCGTCAGCAGCCCAATGCTTTCGCCGGCCGTCGTGTCCGACCTGAACAGTGCCGCCGGACGAAGTTCCGCAGATCTTCAGAGACAGATCAAGGAAAGTACCGGAAATATTGAAAGATCTACGTTCAAAATGTCACGAGACCTGGGAAGCGAGGTCGTATCAAACCTAGCGCCAGCAGATCAAGCAGCTCATTTGAACGTTATCGGCCAGCCGGGAGTTAAGTTGGGCGTCAATCAAACCGGTCTTTATAGAGTCACGAAAGCGCAGCTTTTAAATGCAGGATTTGACGTAAACTCAGATCCTGCAAACTGGCAGTTATTCACTGATGGAATAGAAAAGGCGCTAAATGTAGGACCGAACGGCGATTGGGTCGAATTTTACGGAAAAGGCATAGACACACCTGAAAGCGATACGAAAGCTTATTTCATGATCGCTGGCGGAACAAGTGGAAAACGATTCGGGCAGCGTACCATTCGCCCTGGTTTCAGCACCGTTTTGTCACCGAATTATGCTCAAACATTTTTTAAGAAAGAGCGGTCAATTTATGTGGACACGGCATTTAACGGCGACGAAGAAAATTATTTCGGGCGGCTGATCGCGTCTGGCGGAACCACTCTGACATTTGGGCTGAGCGGCATCGATGTTTCGAATCCAGCGACCACGGTCAATGTAAAATTGTTGGGGTTCACGACGGTCGCTCACACGGTACAGATCACTCTGAACGGCAATCTGATGGGCACGGCGACCGGCCAAAATATTGCTCCGTTCCTGGCCAATTTCTCGATTCCGACATCGCAACTGATCGAGGGAACAAATAGCCTGAATCTTAAATCAACGGGACCGGGCGGCGATTTTAGTCTGTTCGACTCAATCAGTATCGGCTTCAACCGCAAGTATATCGCAACGGCTAATACGCTTGAATTCGCTACGCCGAACAACAAGCGTGCTGAAGTTGGGGGATTTTCGACGGCAAACATTCGTCTTTTTGACATTACGAACGAGTCGGAGCCGGCGGCTATGTCAGGCCTGCAGATCCAACAAAACGGGAGCAGTTACGGCTATGAAGTGACCGCCGGACGGGGGCGTTTGTACTTTTCGGTCGAAGACTCCGCCTTGCTTTCGCCGGCATTTATTCGAGGCTATCAGCCGACTGTGTTGTCTGACCCGTCGAATAGAGCCGACCTGGTCATAATCAGCTATAGGGATTTCAAGTCACAGGCTGATACATGGGCCGTTTATCGCCGTAATCAGGGTTTTGAAGTGAAAGTCGTGGACGTCGAAAGTATTTACGACGAGTTCAATTTCGGAGTGCTAGGTTCGAGCGCTTTAAAGAATTTCCTGAGTTCGGCCAAAAATAACTGGCAGAAGACACCGCAATATGTGCTGCTGGTCGGCGATGCTTCATACGATCCAAGAAATTACGAAGGGTTCGGCTTCTTTGACCTTGTCCCCACACGGATCGTGACGACTGTATTTTCCGAGGTAGCAAGCGATGAGTGGCTGACGGATTTTGACGGAGACGGCCTGGCCGAAATGGCCGTCGGACGGATCCCGGCTCGCACGCCGGACACCGTGACGACTATGTTCAACAAGGTCGTTGCATTCGAAGCGTCTTTGGCATCACCGTTGGATCGCGGAGCACTTTTTGTGTTTGACAATCCAGTGGGCTACGACTTTGAAGCGATGAGTCATCGCCTGCGAGATCGCCTTCCCCCGAACGTGCCAGCAACTTTTCTAGCTCGTAGCAGTCAGAATGCAAATGCCGAAGTTGTCAATCAGATCAACGGCGGCAAGTATATCGTAAATTACTCAGGTCACGGCACCACCGCCACTTGGGGCGGCAACCCTTTGTTTTTCACGATCCTGAATGTACCGCAGCTGACAAACCAGAATAATCAGTCTATCTTTACGATGCTGACCTGCCTGAACGGATATTTTTTCAGAGCAGATCCTGAGGAAAGCCTGGCTGAAACGATAACCAAAGCACAGAATGGCGGAGCCGTTGCGGCCTGGGCTTCGACGGGTAAGACCACGCCCGATGTGCAGGAGATCATGGGCGGACAGTTCTATGAGGATGTCGGGATCGGAGCTATACCGCGGATGGGCGATCTGATCCGGGCTGCCAAGACACGGATCGTCGGCGGCAGCGACGTGAGACTTTCGTGGGCCTTGATCGGCGACCCGATGTTGAAGGTGCGGTAAGGCAAAGCCGACATAGTCAAATTGGCGGTCCTCGATCGCAGTTTGAACAAATGCCCGTTGGCCGAAGGGGCCATGCAATACAAAAAAAACGGCGTCCAATTTGGACGCCGTTCTTTTTGTTGGTACTCGCGGCAGGAGTCGAACCTGCGACTTCTTCCTCCGGAGGGAAGCGCTCTATCCACTGAGCTACGCGAGCAATTAAGCTATTTTAACACTACTCTAGCCTTTCGGCTGTATCGTGATACGCTTGATCTTTACCGGCTCGATCGGCCGTTCACCTTCTTTCGGCTCGACCCCCGAGATGGTCATTACATTGTTCATCCCTTCGATCACTTTGCCGAAAATTGTGTACTTGTTGTCAAAACTGCCTTCGCGTTTTAACGTGATAAAAAACTGGGAATTTGCTGAATTAGGGTCGCCGCCACGGGCCGCGCCGACGATGCCGGTCTCATATTTAAGGTCAGAAAATTCGGCCGGTACATTCGGTTTATCCGATCCGCCCATGCCGTCGTTAGTGGGATCTTCGTCCCTCGAATTAGGGTCGCCGCCCTGGATCACGGTCTTATTGATCCGGTGAAAGGTCGTGCCGTCATAAACACCCTCACGTGCCAATTCTTTGAATCGCTTTACCATCTCAGGCGCGATATTTGAATAAAGTTCGATCTTGATAGTGCCAAATGCAGCTGAATTCTCCATTTCGATAACGGCGATCTCGTTATCGGCTATCGGCGCCACACCGCGCTTGACCTCGCTCTTGTTTGCGTTGGCGTTAGTAGCCGGTTTGTGGTTGCATCCCGAAAGGCCAATAAGTGCGGCTAGTAGGAAAAGAATAAATAATTTTGAATTCATAAGTTCGGATCAACTTGCTGGGTATCTATAATAATAGTCACTGGGCCATCATTTTTCAGTTCGACTTCCATCATTGCCTGAAATTCGCCTGTTTCGACGTCGACGCCGTGCAATTTCGCCCTCTCTATAAAACGTTCATATAGTTCACGGGCGAGAGCGGGTTGGGCAGCTTTCACAAAAGACGGCCGTCGGCCTCTGCGGACG
>JBDTMQ010000360.1:0-7007 GCA_039934155.1 Acidobacteriota bacterium
CGTATGCGGATCGATCCCGCCCGGTATCACCAGCTTCCCGCTCGCATCAATGACCTTATCAGCCTCGACATTGATCTCTTTCCCGATCAACGAAACCGTCCCGTCCTCGATCAAAATGTCTGCCCTGTAGTCATCAACCGCCGTAACAACGCGTCCGCTCCTAATCAGTGTTTTCATAACCATATCCCGTCAACCAATGAATAACCGCACCAAAATCTACCTTCGTGGGGCTTTCATCTCCGCTTTCTTCACATCGTTGGATCGGTAGAACGTGAGGATTTGATAGCTTACCTCTGACAATCTATAAGTGCCGTTCTTCCCTTCGCCGTCCCATTCAAATGTCTTTTGAATAGTCCAATTTCCTAAACGATCAAATACATACTCGTATCGGGTCTTTTCCTTCAGGTCACCTTTTTCATCGAATCGAATGTCCTCTAGTTCGTTCCCCATTCCGTCATAGACCGAAAGGCTGGAACCAACTAACCCTCCAGCCGCGTTGAAAGCTTTCATCGTGCCTGATCTTGTAAGGTCGCGGTATAGGTATAATTTACGATGCGGCCCGCCGAGAGCGTCAGTAGGAATGAATCCCGTTCCTTCATCTCGAAAAACCTTCTCTTCTTTAACACGACCTTGCTCATCGTAGCTGTATGTCCAACGGTGTGGCCTATGATCTTCGTGTTCAAAGTAGCTCCTTGATGTCAATTGAATCTTCCGATTCTTGCCGTCATATTCGTAGAGACTGTTACTGACCAGTTTCCCCGTCAGATCGTATCCATTTTCCTCTATGACGTTTCCAGAATCGTCGTATTTGTATACAACCCTATCAGGAAGATACGAGAAAGGACTGTGCTTTCTTGATGTTTCAACAAGGCGACCATTCTGATATGTATTCTTTTCGTCCCAAAGTACCGCCCCGTCATCTCCATAACTCATTTCGCTAAGAAGATTTCCTGAGCGGTCGAATGATTCAACAAGGTCAACGCGTCGCTTCTCGATCTTTACCTTTCTAGATTCATATGAATAACTTACGACCTCGGTGCGAACCGCCTTTACGTTGCCCTTATAACCACGTTGTTCCCGTTCAGATTTATGTTGAGAGAACGCAGATATGGAAAGAGCAAAGGAAATGCCAAGAGCGATCGTCTTTCGTGGGGAATAACTCATGGCGTTGGCGACTCCTTTCTTCTTTGGGGCTTTTTCGAACGGCGAGGCTGATAGACAAGCCGTGAATTATCCCCAAGTCGTTTCCCTTTCTTTGGGCTTTGCCCATCGATGTGCGGGAAAGCTGTGCTGTTCCGTCACGTTTAATAAATGACCCAAGCATCTATGCCGCCCGTTAGGAGCGGCGGCTTGAGCCGTCTTTCCGCGCCCACGCGACAAATACATATCAACGTTCCCTTTGGGAACAAGAACCGCGAATCATTCAACTCCCGTAATTCTAGCCAATGAAGGAAACGGTCCTGCTCTCGATCAAAATGTCTGCCCTGCAGTCATCAACCGAGGTGACGACTCGGCCGTTCTTGATCAGTGTTTTCATAATGAAATATATCTAGTTCAGAGACTATGTTTTACAAAAGCTAACGACGAATGTCGTTGCATCAGGTCTCGTCTCCCAAGATCTTACCCTGCCAAATTTTTTGTCCAGCTGTCGAGGTATAGAATCCGAAAACGCCGAGCAAAATACAAAACAACGCATAAAGCCAAAATTCACCTGCGTACCACGCCGACAGTTCAGATGTTACTGGACGGTTAAAGGTCTCGCTGAACACCATCGCCGACAGCATCGCCAATACTCCAAAACGTGCAGCAGTTAAGACCATCAATACTGAAAAAATTATGTTGGTAAGTGTTTCATTAAGGTTTTCAAACGCGCCCGCGGCAGAAAATTGAATCCCGATCACGAACACGAGAACCGCTGCAACCCCTAGCCAACGGCGACGCAGCAGCATTCCCACGAATAGAATAAGGAACGAAACTAGAAAACTTCCGATGACGGCCACGCTTAGACTGTCGAGTAAGATCAATGGGACAGCTTGAGAGCCGCCAAGCAATCTGCCGCCGGGGCCCTGGATCGCAGTAATGCTTAAGCTAGGAGGTAAGCCCTGCGACAGCGGGACAAAGTACGTCAACACCACCCACACAACACCGATCACAGACGCTGCCGCGCCGCCGATGAGCAGGTCGCGGCCGATCAGAGGGTCGCGCCAATCACCTGCTAGGAGACGAGACCACGAAATTATCCGCTCCGGTGAGCGGCGCCGGAGAAACGGTTCGAAAGCGAGATACATCAATCCGGCGCTAACCGCCCAATAGAGTGCGCTCTGGATGCCGACGATCAGGACTAACACTTCGCTGAGCGAAGCAACATAATGCGAGGTAAAGAACCATGAGGCCATCCGCATTGCAAAAAGCGCGGTCGTGACCCTAACCGTGCCTTTCAGATCGCTCCGCCCGCTGCGGACGTTTTTGAACGCGAGCCAGCAGCTGAAAGCGAGAATGCCGAAATATATTCCGGCTCCGATAAATGGAGCCACGAAACTACCACGGTCAACTATCTCCTCCGGTGCCGGGGTCCACGGTTCAACGATCTCGAAGTGTACTAGTTTGCCGCGGTACGCTGCGAGGTCTACCCGGATGGGTATATCAGGCTGCTCCGGATATGTGCCGGCGAAAGCGCGTCGTTGATCGAAAGCGGTTGGCGGCGTCCACTGTGGATCCACGCTCTGGAACGCAGCCAAGTCGAAGCCCGCCTCGCGGAATACAAGGCCCCAATCAAATTCACCGCTCGCGGCCGTCGGCAAGTCCACACGCGAAGGCACCCCGTCGAATCCGAACAACCGTCCTTTGGTGTCCAACTGGACCACGGCCATGCCGCCGATCACGTTCGGAGGATCATTTAGCGTCACAAGGGCGTTCTCCACCGCCGTGAGTGGTTGGGGACTAGACCGATACCAAAACCGTATCGCCGCCGGCTGTCCGGGCATAAGCTTTTGCCAGCGATCGGGACTGTTGTCAGTCGACTTTAGATGATTTGTGTAGCCGCTGTCTTTAGCGAATGCCGAGTAGGAGTCTCCTGGGAGATACCCGAATCTTTCGACAAGTTCGCGGCTGCGCTCGGCAAGGGCTTCGGGCGGCTTATTAAGCGGGACAAGCCGGTTTATATACGACCGTTTTGAGATCGCCACCGTCGCGATGATCCCCAGAAGGATCAGACCCAAGAGTCCGGCTGCTATCACGGTCCGCAGAGCCCCTTTCTTTGGCGAGGCGGCGACCATTTCAGGTGAAGGGGTTTGGCCCGCATCTAGGGCGATCTGCAGCGGGTTGCCGCCGGGCAATGCCATCGCAACTTGGAGTGCGGTTTGTGGACGATCTTTTGGATCTTTTTCGAGGCATTGGGCGATGACGCTTTCGACCAGCGGGTCGATGCCTTTGACGATCTCGGATGGGTTGGTGGGAGTCTCGGTTTGGTGCTTTTTGATGAGCTCGATCACGTTGTCCGCGATGAACGCCTGCTTTCCGGTAAATATCTCGTAGATCACCAGCCCAAGGGCGTAAATATCGCTGCGTGTGGTGACCTGCTTCCCGGTGATCTGCTCGGGCGACATGTACGCGGGTGTGCCGGAACGGATCTCATCTTTAGAAATTTCGGCCTCGATCCCCGCGATGCCAAAATCCGTGATCCGGGCGACGCCCTTTTTGTCGATGATTATGTTTGCCGGCTTAAAGTCGCGATGTAGTATCCCTGCCTTATGGATCGCCTCCATCCCGACGCAAAGCTGCCGAGAGATCTCGACCGCCCTTTCCGAAGTAAACCGCCCAACCCGTGTCAACAGCTCCGACAAATCGTCGCCGTCAACAAACTCCATCGACAAAAAATGCCGCCCATCGATCTCGCCAATATCGAATACGCGACAGACATTTACATGCGAGACCTGGCGGGCATTACGCACCTCGGCATGAAACCGCTCTAGGGCGGCACTGTCATTCTGGTACCTGTCGGGCAAGAATTTAAGCGCGACCATCTGCGAGAGCTTTATGTCCTCGGCCTTATAGACCTCGCCCATCCCGCCTTTGCCGACGAGGCCGATAATGCGATAACGGCTCGCGAGCACGGTTCCAGCGACGAAATCACCGTTGCTAGCGTCGCCCGTCGTGCTGCTTTTGACCGCCGTTCTGTTCTCGTTGCCTTTGCTGCTGCCACCGGAGCTATCTATCTTTGTTGGATCTTCCATCAAAATGTTTTCACGATTTTCCGATCATTGAGACAGTTTCATCTTCGATAAGAATGTCAGCGGTGTAGTCGTCGATGGCGGTGACGATTCGCGCGGACTTAATAACAGTTTTCTTCATCAATCAGTCCTTCCAATTTCTATAAGCTTCTGAGAAAACGGGAACGAGAACCATTAGTATCGATGCCAGAAAGAAAGGGGTGCGACGATGGGAGTTTATTTGTTGTTCACAGTCGTTGCAAGTTCATCGCAAAGCCATTGTTCCCGGAAACTCAGGCCACGCGCGGGCAAGTCGAATGCAAATTCGCTATGCCGGACTACCGTAAACAGCTATTGCAGGGAAATCACACTAAACCCCGCATCGCTTGCCGCTTCGCCGAGCCGATGATCCGCGCAGATAAATGCGCGATTTCGCGGCTTTTCCCTGCACCAAACGAGCGCGGCAGCTAACTGAAAGGCGTCTTGCGAGCGAAGTCCAAAGCGCCCGGGGAGAGTTGCCGCCACATCCAGAACGTGTTCGACCGGTCTTATGACAGCTGCCTCGCGTTCGAAAACGTCCCATTTCCGAATGGCGCCCAAGACACCGCGGTCATTGAGTTCCGTCAAACGACGAAGTCTTGCAACGCCGCTGTGTATCTCGACCCGTGTCCCCCACCAGACGACAGACGATCTGAATCGACGGTTAGCGCGCCTCGCCTCGGGCGAGGATGTTTGCCGGCAGCACAGCGGCAGGACCGCACTCGTGTCCCAAAAGGCGATCTCAGTCTTCGCCATATCGTTCTTCGAGTAGGACCTCTATTGCTCGATTGCCCGGAACATATGGCAGATCTTCTTCCCAAAACGAGTCCGGCACGCGCTCGTCGATCTGAGGCGGGCGCAGTATGCCTTTGGCAATAAGCTCCACCTCCTCGGCATCGTAATCGTCGTCGAAATTGATCGGCACCAGCTTGGCCACCGGTCGGTTCCGCACGCTTACTATCACTTCGCTACCGCGTTGAACTTCCCTTAGATAGGCGCTGATATTGTTCTTTAATTCAGCGACATTCGCAGTCTTTTTCATAGCTCGAATTATACATGACTTGGCCAACATGGCCAAGTCATTTTCTTGACGAGCAGCCATCTGTACCGATATCTACCGGCCCGAGCCGGATCTTGTCATTATTCTTTCTATTGTCGGGCTTCCGGATACCTGGCCATTTGCGATTCCCAATCACCGAATTGTCTTCGCAACCCTGCAAGCCGCTCGGGTTCGGCTTCGGAAAAATTCGCTTGCTCGCGTTCGTCCGATGCCAGGTCGTGAAGAAATTCGTTCTTGCCGTCGCGAATATATTTCCACTTGCCGCTCCGCATTCCGCCCTGCCTTGCCGTCCGCCAAAAGAATATGCGGTCAAAGACTGTCTGGTCCTGGCCCAGAAAGGACGTCAGATCCTTACCATCGAGTGGATAGTCAGGATCGGGCTTGCCGCCTGACGCTGCGATCATCGTCGCGGTCCAGTCCATCGTGATCACCGGCTGATCTGACACTGTACCCGGCTTGGTGACGCCCGGCCAGCGAACGAAAGCGGGAACTCGTATACCGCCCTCGTGAAGGTCCATTTTTTGACCGGTGAAAGGCCAGCTGTATGAAAACCTTTCGCCTCCGTTGTCGCTTGTAAAGATAACGAGCGTATTCCGGTCCAGTCCCGATTCTTTTAATGTATTCAGCACGCGCCCGATGCCTTCATCCATGCGTTTCACCATTTCCCCATACACCTTTATCGAACCTCCGGCGCGAAAGCCTTCCGGGCCGTATTTCATCGCTTTGCTCACGGCGGCGTCTTTCGGGCCTTCCCAGGGCCAGTGCGGCGCTGTGTAATGTAGACTCAGGTAGAACGGCTTGGTCCGACGCCGACGAAGATATTCAACGGCACGGTCGGTCAAAAGGTCGGTCATATACCCGATCTTTTCCACCGGCACCTCGCCTTCGAACATGTCCGGGCTGTCGGTCATATCGTGATGCGTAAAATAGTCGACGGCGCCGCTCATATTTCCGAAGAACTCGTCGAATCCGAACTTGAGTGGACTGAAGTAAGGCAGATAACCGAGGTGCCATTTGCCGATGAGAGCGGTTTCGTAGCCGGCGGCTTTAATAAGGGATGAAACGGTTGGATGAGTTAAGGGGATACCCGCCGCCTCGAGCTGTTTCGGCGTGAGCTCCTTCCGCTCGTGAATGGGCTCATATAGGCCAACCGGAAGCCTGGCCGGATAACGCCCGGTGTGAAAGCCGACACGCGTCGGCGTACAAACCGGTGCTGCCGAATAGGCATTTGTAAAGCGAATTCCCCGAGATGCAAGACGATCGAGGTTTGGTGTTTGGTAATCAGGCCTGCCGTAGCAGCTGAGATCGCCCCAGCCCATATCATCGGCCAGGATAAAGAGGATATTCGGCCGTGTTGCTCTTTTGCTCGGTTCCCGGGCAGCTGTCTTTGCAGCGGCTGCGACCCCAACGGCTCCGGCAATGAATTGACGTCGGTCTACCTTTCCCATCGCGCTCCAACCTCCGATCATTTTGAGATCCGCGTAAACAGCATATCCCGTATACGCGAGCCGCCAACGTGCATTTCCGTCACCTTGCCCGCTTTATCCCGCGTGAGCCAGATTATATAGCCCGACACCGTAAGCGCATCCTTATAGGCGGGTTTCATTTGAAAGCGGGCAAACCGGACGGACGATCAAAAAGGCGTTGCCGTTCTCGGCGTGCATGCAGATGAGGCCGCCGCGTTTTCCGGCTGCGGACAT
>JBDTMQ010000361.1:0-4574 GCA_039934155.1 Acidobacteriota bacterium
CCGCGAACCATTTTGGGAATTCGATACCGTCGGACGTATCAAGTAGCTTTTCGTATGGCGGGTCGAATTTTATGTCGAGAAATTTTATGACCTCTTCGGTAAATTTCTCGACATCGTTGATCGAATATTGATAAAGCTCTTCCCACGTCGAAACGTCGACCTGACGCATAAACTTGGTAAGTTGTGAGCGTTCAATGACGTCGGGCGTCGGTGTCCACGCGATGGGCTGGTCTTCGAGGAGATTAACGTCGTGCATAAAGAATTTGTGCCCGCGAATTATGCAGAATGACGCGAAAAAGACGAAGAACGCAGTCGCTGTCGCTCCCGGTTCCGACAAGAGTAAGAAATCCGACGCCGCCGCTTTCGGTTCTGACATTTTTCGCGGGCTGTATTAAAGTAATGCTAACACGAGAAAATCTATGAACGAACTGCCTGTGGATATCACGCTGCCGTCGAATTTGTTTGCCGGAAAGACCGCCATCGTTACGGGCTCGTCGCGAGGCGTCGGGCGTGCCACGGCGGTGAGGCTCGCCGAGGGCGGCGCAAAAGTTGTCATCAATTATTTGAACAATGATGCCGAGGCGGCCGAGACCGCACGGCTGTGCGAGGCGAAAGGCGCTGAGACACTGATCATTCAGGGTGACGTTTCGGACTTTATCGCGGCAAAAGAGATCGCTTCAAAAACGGTCGAAAGATTTGGCGGCATCGACCTGCTGGTCTGCAATGCGGGCGTGTGGGAAGGCGCACCGATCGAAGACATGTCCGAAGAAGTTTGGAACAAGGTCATCAACACGAATCTCAAATCGGCATGGGCGATGACCAAGGCCTGTGTCCCTGCGATGAAGAAACGGCCGAGCGGCGCGATCGTTATGGTCTCATCTACGTCCGGTCAGCGTGGTGAAGCGAATTTCTCGAACTATTCAGCGTCGAAGGGCGGTCAGATCTCGTTCACGAAAGCACTGTCAAGCGAGCTGTGCCCAAAGATACGGGTCAATGCCGTCGCACCGGGATGGATAGAAACAGCGATGGTGCGACCGGCCTTTGACGATACAGAATACGAGCAAAGCGTCATCAATTCTATCCCGCTCAAACGCATCGCGACGACCGACGACATTGCATTGTCGATCTGCTTTTTGCTGTCAGACTGGTCGCGTCATATTACCGGCGAGATCCTCAACATAAACGGCGGCGCCGTATTGTGCGGATAGGTGTTTGAATCACAGATGCACGCGGATGATCACAGATAAAAAAGATCTTGGGCGCATCCGTGGTGCAGGGTGAATTGGAATCGATATCCATGTAGATAGATCAGTGTCGATTTGTGTGTATCTGTGGTCGATTTCTCCCTTTCATTGCGTCGGCGTCGGTTTTACTTTAATTTTACATCTTGATCGTGAGCGAAGAACTCCATCCGGTCGTGATGAAATTCGGCGGAACGTCGGTGGGCGACGTTGCCGCTTTTGAGCGTGTGAGCCAGGTCATTGCGGCTCAAACGGAAAAGCGGGCGGTCGTGGTCGTCTCGGCGATGACTCGCGTAACGGATGCGCTACTAAGCGCCTTCGACCAGGCAAAAAAGGGCGAGTTTGAACAAGCGTGCGCGTCACTCGAACCGCATTTCGTACGGCATACCGAGGTCTCAGATCATTTTATTCACGAAGGGAATTCAAGTGCGTTCGACGCCGAGCTTAGACTGGCCCGGGGCGAGATCAGCGACCTGTTGATGCGCGTTTCTCGTCGGAGCCTGCCGCTTCAGATGCTGAAAGATGCGATCGTGTCGTACGGCGAACAATTGTCGTCGCGGCTGCTGGTCGAGGTCTTGAAAGTCAACGGCGTCAACGCTCGGCATATGGATGCCCGACGCATCATCATGACCGACGACGAATACGGCGCGGCACAGCCGCTCGTTGACGAGACGAATGATCTGGTCAAGCTCGAGCTTAAACCGGTGATCGAAGCAGGCGAAGTGCCTATACTCGGCGGTTTTATCGCCGGCAGCCGCAGCGGCGAGACGACGACGCTCGGACGCGGCGGATCGGATTATTCGGCGGCGCTTGTGGCCGCGGCTCTCGACGCTCGCGAATTGCAGATATGGACGGATGTGACCGGCGTTATGACTTGCGATCCGCGAATATGCAGCGGCGCGCGGACGATCCCTGTGCTTTCATACGAAGAGGCGGCCGAGCTCGCGTATTTTGGTGCGAAAGTACTGCATCCCAAAACGATAAAACCGGCGGTCGATCACGGGATACCGGTTCGCGTCTGCAATACGTTCGAACCCGAAGCCGTGGGCACGATGGTCCTCGCGAATTCGGCTGAGGCGCCGAACAAGATCAAGTCGATCGCGCATAAAAAGAACATAACGATCGTCAGGATCACTTCGGCACGGATGCTGGGCGCATATGGTTTTATGAGCGCCGTGTTTCAGGTCTTCGACCGGCATCGCACGGTGATCGACGTCATTTCGACATCTGAAGTTTCAGTCGCACTGACGCTTGACGATAATGCTTCGGTCGAAAAGGTCGTCGAAGAATTACGGCGCCTCGGCGATGTTGAGGTCGCGAGCGGCTACGCCGTTATTTGCGTTGTCGGCGAGGGCCTGAGGGCCTCGACCGGCCTCGCGGCAAAGATATTTTCGTGCATTGACGACGTGAACATAGCACTCGTCTCACACGGAGCGTCGTCAGTGAATTTGACGTTTGTGATCAAGGAAGAAGATGCTGCGGAAGTGATCGGCAAACTTCATAAGAGTTTCTTTGCCGGATGATGAAATGATCTTAAAAATGCTTATCTTTGGCTTGCTGCTCGCTTCGTTTGCGTGTTCACGACACGGCTTGTCCGAGTCAGAATTCCCATCACGGTCGGTGATTGTCAACGGTAGCGAATATAAGTACCGGATCTACGTTCCGAAGGACCGCGTTCCCGGTCAGAAGATCCCCGTAATGCTGTATCTTCACGGCAGCAACCGTCGAGGCGATGACAACGAATCTCAGGTCGAGGATCTACGGGACGTAATTCGGTCCGATCCAGAGTACTTTCCTTATGTAGTAGTCTTTCCGCAATGCGGGGCGGAAGCGTTCTGGAGCTGCCCGATGATCGAACAGGCTCTTGGCGCATTGGACCAAACTATTGCCGAATTTGACGGCGACAACGACCGTTTATACCTTGCCGGCTACTCGATGGGCGGGTTCGGGGTTTGGCACACGGCAATAGCACATCCAGACAAATTTGCCGCGTTAGTGCCTGTCGCCGGAGGTGTCGAACCGCTCGGCGTGATCGATGATAAGGACCGCTCACTCCTTTCGCCCGAGGTGGTTGACGCCGCCTCGTCTGGTGATACTTATAAAGCGTACGCCGCAGTCCTTACAAAAACGCCAGCGTGGATAGTGCACGGCGCTGACGACGGAACGGTCCCGGTCGCCGCGTCGAGGAAGATGTTTGCGGCGATGCAGGCCTCGGGCGATCCATCGGTAGTTTATAAGGAATTGAAAGGTGTTGGTCACGGATCGGTTACTACTGCCTTCAGGGATCCGGAACTCGTCAAGTGGCTCGCCGACCGCCGCAGGTGACAGCTGACAGCGGACAGTCGGCTATAATAGTCGATACTTGGAATCTTATATTCTTCAGCTAAATGATCACGATCATGTGCTGGCCATTCTGGTCACGCTCGTACTGGTCGTTCTGATCGGTACCGGGGCGCAGATCGCAGCAGAACGCATGCAGATACCCGCGACCGGGCCGCTCCTGCTTTCCGGACTTGTTTTTGGTCACGCCGGCCTGGGATTGATCCTGCCGGAGGTGCTTGGCGACGTAATGCGGGTCGCGATCAAGGCATCGGTCGCGGTGGTCGTTTTTGAAGGCGGAATGCTGCTCGACATCCGAGAGATCAGGCATGCCTCGCGAGCCGTGCTCGGGCTGGTCACAATAGGACTCTTGATAACCACTATCCTCGCCGGAGCACTCGCCCATTTTCTGCTGGACTGGTCGTGGGAGCTCAGCTTTTTATTCGGTGCTATCGTCTCGGTGACGGGCCCGACGGTGATCTCGCCGATCCTTGAAAAGGTACGCGTGAACCGACGCGTAAAGCTTACGCTGCAGAGCGAATCGATCATTGCCGATCCGCTGGGCGTTATCCTGGCATCGCTTGTTTTTACGGCGATAATATCGCCCCTCGGGCTTGGCGCCGCTGTACCGACCGGATTTTACACTTTCTTTGTCGGCGGCATCTCGGGCGTGGCAGTGGCTTTTTCGGTTTGGATGGTGAGCGATCGGTTTCGTCTGCTTCCGGCCAAATTTACACGGATCGGCGTGCTGGGTGCTGCGCTCATCTCGTACACGGTCGCAGAGTTTTTCGCTCACGAGGCGGGAGTGATGGCAGCCGCCATTGCCGGTATGACGATCGGCTCGCTCGAACTTCCGCATAAGGAACAGGTCGAGGATTTTAAGGGCGACCTGGCAAATCTGGCGATATCGACGGTTTTTATCCTGCTGGCGGCCGGTCTAAGGATCTCGGACCTGGTCGGGATCGGATGGAGCGGGCTATTTGTCGTGTTGGCGATAATGTTCGCCGTGCGGCC
>JBDTMQ010000362.1:0-6528 GCA_039934155.1 Acidobacteriota bacterium
CCAAGGGCAGTCTCGATGAAAGGGCCTATCAGATAGCACTGCTGCAAACCAAGATGATGACCCAGGAGCAGGGAATTGACGCAGCGGCCGAGAAATACAAGGTCGATGCATTTGTCGCGCCGTCGGGCGGCGTCGCGTGGATGACCGATCTGGTCAGCGGCGATTGCGGTGTCTTTGAAAGCTCGAGCCTTGCGGCCGTTGCGGGATACCCGAATATTACCGTTCCGGCGGGTTATATTCAGGGCCTTCCGGTGGCAATCTCTTTTTTTGGACAGGCATATACAGAGGGGACCCTGATCAAAGCCGCATACGCATATGAGCAAGCGACAAAGGCGCGCCGCCCGCCGCGTTTTCTCGCTGCCTATGCCGGTGAAACGGCTGAGTGATCCTGATGGGCAGCGAGCATAGCGATGCCTTCGAGCGTTAGTGTTTCGTCGACGACCTCGATCAACAAACAATCGCCGGCAATCACGGCGGCCGCGCCTCCGGTCGCGACCACTCGCGGACTTTCGGCAATTTCGGTGATCATGCGGGTCAGGATCCCTTCGATCAGACCGACATATCCCCAATAAACGCCGGACCGTATCGACTGATCGGTCGAGGTGCCGAAAACATTGTCTGGACGCGTGATGTCAATATCGGGAAGTTGCGAGGTGTTAAGGAACAGGGCCTTAGCCATAGTTCTCATTCCGGGAGCAATAATTCCGCCGCGAAACTCTCCGTCAGCGACCGCATCGATGGTTGTCGCCGTGCCGAGGCCGCAAACGACCACCGGCGAACCGTACTTTCGGGCCGCTGTTGATGCGTTCACCAACCGGTCGGTACCTATCGACTCGAGCGGCTGATAGTCTACGCGAATTCCAAAATCCCTATCATTCCTAATAAATAGAGGCTCGACGCCGGTAGTATTGATCAGAAATTCGGCGAAAATGAGCTCAACGCCGGGCACTACCGAACAGATCGCGATCTCGCTGACATCGCCGGATGAAAGCCGATCGCTGACCGCCTGTGAAATGCTATCGACAGTCGCGTTGTTCGTGTGGATAGAGAATTTGGATGTGAGTTCCGACCCGTCAAACAGGCCGAATTTGGTCAGTGAATTTCCGATGTCGACGGCGAGGAGCATTGAGACAGTCTAAAGCGAACGGCCCAAAGAGAAAAGGCCGCCGGAAGTTATCCGGACGGCTCTTTCGAATTCAATGTGTTCTGTCTGATCTATCCCTGAAGCGGAAGCCCGTCATAGACGATATTCCAGCCGTTCCTCAAACTCGACCGAAGGCTCTTGGTGAACCATTCGAGCGCCTTCTCAGGATCATCGTATAACTGAACGGCCGGCTGCGATTCGCGCGGGTCGACCCTGCAGATCGCGGCCCCGGCAGTTGCGCTTTTAATGCACAAAAGGGCGACCATATTATTCTTTTGCAGCACCGCCGTACGGATGAGTACGTCTTCGACCTCGCCGTCAAGATCATCGAGCTCAGCCGACTCGTCGTTAAACTCCTCGTCAAAATCGAAATCAGTGAGCGAATCGAATTCGTTGTTCATAAGATGATGCGTTGCCGCGTGCATATAAGTTACACTTTTGCGCACAATTAATGCAAACACTATCTTATTTGGTCGCGGTTCAGTTTGAAATTATCTACGGCCCTCTTCTTTGTGGCCTTAGTGTCCAACCTTCGTGTCCTTTGTGTTAAAAGGATCTCTTAGCATAAAGAGCACAAATGCGAGGACACAAAGATCACAAGGAAGTTCAAACTGATGTCTTATTTCGGCAATGCCCTTAGCCGGCCGACATCGCCGGCATGAATGATCGCGACCTCGCCGTTCGCTTTTAGCACCCGCAGCGCGCCGTTCTTTTCGAGCCCATCGGTCGTCCCCTCGATGATCTCGTTCCCGTTGATCACACTGACCTCTTTACCTTCAGAATATGACGATCGCTGCTGCCAATTGTCGATCGTCAACCGAGCGCCGTCGGCGCCTTTCAGCCTTTCGTATGCATCGGCGATCGATTTGAAAAGGATCTCGATCAAGGCGTCCCGGTCCGGCCGCGATCCCGTTTCGGCCTCTATCGAGGTAGCCGAGCCCGCAAGCTCGGGCGGGAATCCCGTATCGTCGATATTGATACCGATCCCGACGACGACCGCTGGGCCGCGCGGTGTGTCGGTGGTCTCGGCCAATATTCCGCAGATCTTCTTTTCCCCGACGAGGATGTCATTCACCCATTTGATATCGGGCTTGAGGCCGAATTCCGCGACCGTGTCGCTGACCGCGATACCGGTCATCAGCGTGATCAGCGGCATAAATGCTGACGCCAGACGCGGATAAAGAATAATGCTGAAATACAGCCCGGAGTCTGGAGGTGATTCCCAGCGGCGGCCAAGCCGGCCGCGGCCCGCCGTCTGTTGACGCGCAATGACGCAGGTTCCCTCATCTGAGCCGGCACGGGCCATTTCGAGGGCTTTCGTGTTCGTTGAGTCCAAGCTGTCGAAGTAATGCAGCGAGAATCTCATCGCTTTTCAAGTAGCCGGCTGCCACAGCGAATCGACATAATAACGGCGGCTGTCAAAAAAGTTTTCCAATACCTTAAATCCGCTTTCCTCGGCCAGCTCGCTTATCATCGAGAGACTATATTTCTGCGAGATCTCGACAAAGATCGCTTCCCATGCGTCGAATTCGAATTTGCGGTCGAGAGCCTTGATGCTCACGGTCTGTGGGCGGCGGCTTATCAAAAAACTGCGTGCCGCGCATTCCACGGGTCTGTAGATCGCATAATGAGTGAATTGCTCGAGGTCAAAATCGGCGCCGAGCTCACGGTTGATACGCAGCAGCAGATTGAGGTTAAAACGCGCCGTCACACCGTTCGAATCGTCGTAGGCCCGAACGATAACGTGCGGATCTTTTTGCAGGTCGAAGCCGATAAAAAGGCGATCGTCGTCGTTCATCACCGATCGAAGCTCACGGAAGAACGCGACCGAATTTGCACGGCTGAAATTCCCGATATTCGATCCGAGAAACAGCAGGATCTTTCGCCTGCCGCCGCCATTTTTCAGCGATTCCAAAATGCGGAAATAATCGCCCTTTTGAGCCTCGAGCCTCAGGTCGGGAAACTGCCGCGTAAATTTTTCTGACAGCGAATCGATGGCCTGGGGCGAGATATCTATCGGCGAGTATCGAATGTCGGCGTTTCGCTTGAGAAAAAAATCGATCAGCACCGCCGTTTTCGCTCCGTCGCCCGCGCCAAGCTCGACGATATCGAACGGATCGCCGTCAGGCGCGAACGCCTCTAAGATCTCGGGTGTTCGGCTCGAAAAGATCTCGAATTCACACTCGGTCAGATAGTATTCCGGCAGCCGCATGATCTGCTGGAACAGCCGGGAACCCTCGTCATCGTAAAAGTATTTGGACGACAGGGTTTTTGGCGTTGCAGAAAAACCAGCAAGCACATCCAGTGCAAATTGATCGATCTCGGTCGCGGCTGAACTTTTCATAAAACTTCGCTTTTACGAACGGCCTAAAATTTGGATCCCCGTTGTTTTACAAGCCGGATGCCTGTGAACTGCCATCGTAGATGAGGGTGAAAAAAGTTCCGATACGTCGTCCGGCTATGCCCGGCCGGCGTCGCTACCGAACCGCCGCGAAGCACCATTTGATTTATCATGAATTTGCCGTTGTATTCGCCGACGGCGCCGCCGGGCTTCTTAAATCCCGGATACGGCAGATAGGCACTCACCGTCCATTCCCATCGACGTCCCCAGTCGAGGCGGTCGCTTGCGATCTCCCACTCGAATTCGGTCGCGAGACGCATTCCGCGCCATTCGGCATAGGCTGCCGCCTCATAAAACGAGATGTGGCAGACCGGCGCCGACATGTTCATGCGGCGATTTCCGCCCAGCGTGAAAGTGAACCACTCGCCGTCGATGTTCGACCAATAAAGCGGAGAAGCGATCGAATGCTGCTTTACCCAGTCCCACCCTTCGGAATGCCACAACCTGAAATCGCCATAAGCGCCGTCCTGTACGAACATCAGAAATTCACCGTTCGTTATCAGGTTGCGTTTAATGGCAAAATCATCGACCAAAACCTTATGACGGCTAAGCTCGTTATCAAAGCAAAATCCGGCGCCGTCGTGGCCGATCTCGTATATTCCGCCCTCGAACTCATGTTCGCCCTCGATCGCCGGCTCTTGATCTTCTTCCGGGACAAGACCTTCGCGATAGGCCGGCAGCAGCGGATTCATGCTGAACGTGTATTTGATGTCGGTGAGAAACAGTTCCTGATGCTGCTGCTCGTGATTCAGTCCAAGAGTTACGAGGTCTCTCAACTGATCGGCGACGTGTCCGGAAAGCAGCTCCGCCATCGCGGAATCCACATGATGGCGATATTCAAAAATGCGCGCGACCGTCGGACGGCTGAGATCGCCGCGCTTGCCCCGAAGGGTTCTTTCGCCGGCCGAATTATAGTAACTATTGAACAAAAACCCGAACTTTTCGTCGAATACACGATAACCCGCGACAAATCGTTTGAGGATCATCTCCTCAAAAAACCAGGTCGTATGAGCGATATTCCAGCGGGCGGGCGAAACGTCCTCGACTGGCTGCGGGATAAAGTCTTCGATCTCGAGCGGCTCGCAAAGCTTTTCGGTATAAACTCTTACGCGGACATATTCAACGGCCAGCCCGGACTGCGGGCTTTGTTTCGAAATGGGCTGCATGTCCCTAATTAAAGCAAAAATCCGGTCAAATGAAAATAGACCGGTCAGCTGGATCGTAAGCGATATTATATTTACGGATGTTCGATCTTGAGGAGGGCTTCTTTGCTGATCTCTGTCAGATAGGGGTCGGGGCTGCCGAGGTTTGCGCGAAGTGCCGAAATGGCCGAATTATCGCCGATCGCACCCAACGCATAGGCGGCCTCTCGCCGGGTGTCGTCCGATTCCGATCTGTTATTCATAACGCGCAGTAACGCTGTGACGGATCGGGAAGCGATCACAAGCTGCAGCTTAACGGACGCTCCATCCGGAATTTGCTTGTATTTATCCGGCAAAAAGTTTTGCGGCGTATTGACGGCCGTAACGCCCGTTCGAGCCATTTGAAATATCTGGCCGATGGCCCTTGCGGCCGAGCGTCGCAAAAATTCGTTATCCTCGTTCGGTTTTTTTGAAAGTATTCCGGTAAGTGCATCGAGAGAGCCGGCATCGCCCGTCTCGCCGAGCGCGATGACCGCCGCCGATCTGACCTCATTGACTTTGTCTTTTTCGGCAAGCCTAACAAGAACGTCGGTATTAAGACCCGCACCTGTCTTTCCGGCGGCATAAGCGGCTTCGCGGCGAACGAAATCAGACTTGTCGTTGAGCAAGGGACGAAGAAGCGCAGCGGCCTCTGCCGGCTTTAAAAAGACGATCGAACCCGCGGCCGTCGCCCTGACCATTTCATCGGGATCGCTTAATGCCGGGACCGCGATGCGTGAGGCGGTTTCGGAATGCAAGTTCCTTATCTGGAAAAGTGCTTCGCGTTTTTCTTCTTTGCTTCCGCCGATCATCTGCCTTAGGGCCGGATAAGGATCGGCAGAGTTTTTCATCGCTGCGGGCGACTGAGAAAGCGCCCCGATCGAGAAAAAACATACGATCGAGAACATCCGCAAAAACGGATCGAGATCGCGTAAGTGACGCATCGTGTCGGCCATTAGCGAAACTAGATCGGTTATCGTCATTCGTTCAAACGACATGGACGTTCGTCAGTTGAGCCCGTTCCCATTCGCCTACCTGGCGCGCGCGTTTGTTCTCGTACGCTTCAGAGAGCGTAACGATCATTTCGTCATTTTCGAGGGCTTCTTTAAAGGTCTTTGCGGAACGGGTACGGGTGGTGTTTGCGTGAATGTCGGAATATTCGGTCTTAGCAGGAAGTTCGGGATTGCGAACAGTGGATCTATCGTGACGTTTGACCATCTTCGTGCCTCCTTCGGTCGCGGCGGACGGTCAAACAATCGTATTTCGGATCAGGTTTGGGCCGTCAGCAGGATTGCGTTTTTATTCATTAATGCCTTCGTTATTGGATCTCCTATGAAAACGTCCATAAAGGATAGCACATTTTATGATCTACGGGAAGGGCCAAATCGTTCCTGCCCTTCGACAGCGATTGCGTTTTTTCTCGCTCCGTCATAAACTGCCTTCATGACATCTGTCTTCAAACTTCTCGCCCTTAGATAGCCACCGCGCTTTGGCCTGTCGGTCATGAGCGTCCGGTGGCGGCTCAATCTTTTCCCTTTTCAGTTTTAATTATCTCGGTGGATTGCAATTCGTTAATCCGCTAAACTTACTAATTTCCCGACCTTGGCGGAGCGAATTCCGCCCCGGGGATTGACATTACCGATACTATGGACGAGAAATATTTTGCAAAAAAGATCGAGGACAAGTGGCAGCGAAAGTGGGCCGCCGACGGCACCTTCGATGCCGAGCCTGACGATAAAAAACCAAAGTTTTATCAGTTAGAGATGCTGCCTTATCCGTCAGGCGTTCTGCACATGGGCCAC
>JBDTMQ010000363.1:0-9844 GCA_039934155.1 Acidobacteriota bacterium
AACGCCGTTGAGATCGTACAAAAACACATTGACATGGTGCGGGCGGCCAAAGGCGTGCCGCAGCTCAATCACCCGAACTTCGGCTGGGCCCTTACCGCGCCTCAGATCATACAGTTAAAAAATGTACATTTGATGGAGATCTATAACGGCCATCCGCTCGTCAACAATCTCGGCGGTGGTGATTCGCCGGGCGTCGAAGAGATCTGGGACGAAGTTTTGACCGCCGGCCGAACGATCTATGGCATCGCCGATGATGACGTCCATCATATTAAACGTATCGGAGATCGAACGGCGGCGACGCCCGGTCACGGTTGGATAGTGGTAAGGGCCGCGGAGCTGACGCCCGCCGCGATCCTGGCCGCTATCGAACGCGGCGATTTTTACGCATCGACCGGCGTCGAATTGACAGATTACCAGGCAAACGACCGAACGATCACGGTCACGGTAGATCAGGAAAGATGGAGCAAATACCGAATTCAGTTCATCGGCAGCGGCGGACGCATTTTGAAAGAGGAACGCTCAAGCCCGGCCGTATACACAATCCAGGGAAACGAAGGTTACGTTCGCGCCAAAATAATTGAGTCTAACGGAAAAATGGCCTGGACACAGCCCGTGCGCGTCACACCGCGGTGATTCTCTTTCAACCGTTCTCATCGAGCAATCGCCGGAGGTCGTCTTCGTCGAGTTGATAGATCTCACTGCAAAATCCGCACGTCATCACGGCGCCGCCATCCTCGGCGAGCATCGATTCGATCTCGTTGCGGCCTAAAGCAGCGATCATCGTGAACGCCTTTTCGAGCGAACAGCTGCATTTGAAACGAACATCTTTTTCTTCAAGTATGTCGAAATCGATCTCACCGAGTGCCACTCTCAACAGGTCTTCGGCTGACGAACCCTCGCGGATGATCGATGTCACATGCGGCGCACGCGCGATCGAATCTTCGATCATGGTGATCAAATGCTCGTCCGCACCCGGCATCATCTGAACAAGAATGCCGCCGGCAGCCGCCACGAAAGGTTCGGCGTTGTTAAGCAGGACGCCCAACAGCACGGCTGATGGTATCTGTTCGGATTTTGCAAGATAATAAGCAAAGTCCTCGCCGATCTCACCCGAGATCAGCGGAACCGAGCCCACATACGGGTCGCGGTGAAGACCGATATCAAAACCCGCCTCGCGTATCACATAGAAGGTGCCGTTGCCGACAATGCCGCCAATATCGAATTTGCCGTCCGCACGCGGCGAGAGCTCGACATCCGTGTTTTTTACAAATCCTCTCACATCCCCCTGAAGATTGGCCTCGGCCGTGATCCCGCCGACCGGGCCATCACAATCTACCCGCACTGTCAGCCGGTCAAAATCTTTTAGCGTTGAACCAAGCAGCAGCGTGCCCGTCAGCAGTCGTCCGAGCGCGGCCGACACGGTCGGCGACGGCGAATGCCGACGAATTGCCTCGGCCACGATATCGGTCGTAACGGCCGAAAGTACTCTTATCGTGCCGCCGGCGGCAGTTCCGTGAATCAATTTATCCATCTGATACAGTTTTCGAAATGGCGAGCGTCATTGTCAAACCCTTTACCGCAACCGAAACGCGAAAATGAGGCTCTCTTCAGTAACGTTCGCCTCTTGTCGACCTTCCCATCGGCCGGCCGGACACCGTTCCGCTCAGCCGGTTTGCTCGGCCGTTATCTCTCAAATACGAAAAAGTGTCGGATACCAGATAATGTGGTCCAATTTACTTGACAAACATTATATGGTCACTTAGGATGCCTCTTGCTGTTCGGTCAGATCAATCCAAAGATCCAGTCCAATCCGCTCCGACGGGTCTGCCGCCCGCCGAAAAAATGTTAAAATCAGATCTACAGGCCCGAGACATGTTCGGGCAAAAAAGGAGCCGACAAAGATGAGTACGGTATTTGAACAAGCGGGTATCACAGGAAATTCTTCCGGCAGCAACGGTGCCGGCATTGCCAAGGGGCATGTTTACAGCCCACTCGGACTAAATGCGCAAAAGGTGGTCGCCAAGCGGTATTCAATGAAAGATGAGCACGGTGAAGCGATCGAAACCTGGGATGACATCGTCCGACGGGTCGTCGGTCACGTCTCGACGGCCGAGACCGATCATCAGAAACGCGATATTTTTTACCGTGAGATGTCGCACGTGATGCTCGCCCGCGAATTCATACCCAATACGCCGTGTCTTGTTAATGCCGGAAAGCCAAAAGGCCAGCTTGCAGCCTGTTTTGTGTTGAATGTTCCCGATTCGATCGAAGGAATAATGGAGCACGCCCAGAATGTGGCGATCATTCATCAAACCGGCGGCGGGACCGGCATGACCTACGAATTCCTTCGGCCGGCGGGTGCAATGGTCAATTCGACCCGTGGTGTCGCATCCGGGCCGGTCAGTTTCATGAACATCGTCAACCAGACGACCGAGGTCGTAAAACAGGGCGGTGTTCGGCGCGGTGCGAATATGGGAATTTTAAATATTTCACATCCCGATATTCTGCGGTTTATTCATGCCAAAAATGACCAGACGAGCCTTACTAATTTTAATATTTCGGTTACAGTGACCGACCTGTTCATGAATGCGGTCGACAGCGGAGTGTGGTTTCAAACGGAATTTGATGGAAAGCCATGGGCTCAGCCTGTTTTCGACGCCATTACCGGCAGGGATTATGTCGTCTATCGACGGCCCGATGGCACTACCGTTACATTTGCCGACCGACTCGCTTTTGAAACTGCCGACCTTGCAGACTGCACTCCGGAAGAACCGCCGATGCCCGGGATGGTTTACGCGCCGGATGTCTGGAATAGGATCATTGCCTCGGCCCACAAATATGCCGAACCCGGGATCATTTTTATTGATGAGGTCAATCGCCACAACCATATGATGGCGTCAATGGGACCGATCTATGCCTGCAATCCATGCGGCGAGCAGCAGCTTCACTTTAATAATTCCTGCAATTTGGGCTCGATCGACGTTGCGAAATTTTATCGGGCCGAGGGCGACGGCAACGATCCTGAGAGGTGTATCGACTGGGACCGTCTTGCCCGCGCCACCCATTTATGCACCAGATTTCTCGACAATGTCGTTGACGCGGGCTATTTTCCGCTGCCTGAGATAGACGACGTCGTAAAACGCACCCGTCCCGTCGGGTTGGGGATCATGGGCTTTGCCGATCTCTGCCTGCGTCTTGGGATCGTTTATGGACAGGAAGATTCGATCGAGCTGATGGAACGGATAATGGCTTTTATCCGCCGCGAATCGTGGACCGCCTCGCTCGAACTTGGCGCGGAAAAGGGAGTGTTTCCCGAGTTTGAAAATAATCGGGAAGCGTACCGACGTTTCATTTATGACGAGGTAGGGATCGATAAGGATGTTGCTCTGACTCCACGTAATTACGAGGTCACGACGATCGCGCCGACCGGCACGATCTCGCTGGTCGCCGAAACGTCCTCCGGGATCGAGCCCAATTTCTCATGGGCTTATGTCCGTCAGGATACCCTCGGCACTCGAACTTATGTCCACTCCGTGGCGGCAGCCGCATTAGGAATCGAAGTTGACCAAACTGACGAAGGATCGATCACGTCGGCGGCAGCATATGTTGTCGAGCATGAAGACGAACTGCCGCCCGTATTCATTTCGGCAATGAACATCAAGTCGCTGGAACACGTTCACGTTCTGGCCGCGGCGCAGAAGCACGTGGATAATTCGATTTCCAAGACCTGTAACGGTGCGGCCGACGATACCGTCGAATCGGTCGATGAGCTTTATCATCTGGCCCGAAAACTCGGATGCAAAGCCGTCAGCTATTATCGCGACGGCAGTCGCGAAGGCCAGGTGCTGAACACAATGAAGAAGTCAGATTCCGGACGTACCGACGGACCGCAGGCTGCCAGCCTGCATTCTTCCGGGCCCCCGGCCGCCGGCCTGGCTCCGTCCAATAGATCCCGTTTCGGCAACGGACGTGTCGAGCGACCGCGCGAGCTTCAGGGATCGACGTGGCGGATCCCGTTCGAAAATCAAAATCTTTACGTTACCGTTAATCATGACGGCGAAAAGATCCTCGAGATCTTTGTCGCCGGGCCGATAAGTGCCGGCGTCGGCCTGCTTGCGTCAAAAATGCTTCGCGGCGGTTTCGAGGTTGACGAAGTAGCGCGAAGCCTTAACAAGGTTACCGCGACTCACGCCGTATGGTTCAACGAGCGGCTGCTGACCTCACCGGAACAGGCAGTTGCGGAATGCCTGCTGCTTATCGACCGGCGTTTGAAGAACCTGCCGCAATCGCAGCGGCAAATAAACGAAGCCGGTGCGGACGTCGACGGCGCTCACGGTGTGATGAATGAAATGATCGGCGAGTGCCCCGAATGCAGCGGCCAGCTCGAACACTCGTCCGGCTGCGACTTTTGCCGCGACTGCGGATACTCAAAATGTAAGTAGTGGTTAGGGGTCGGTGACCAGTGGTCAGTGGTCGTTTCCCGAAACGAGCCTCTGTCTACTGTCTTCCGTTTTCTATCTTCCATCTTCCATCTTTCCACTTACCTTTCCCCGTCCACGAGTGGTAACATATTCGGGTCCATTCGCCTCGGACAATCAGGACATAGTATGGGGGTTCATGTGTATCGTCTCTTTTTATTGATACTGGTATTAGCCGTATCGGTGACCGGAATTTTGGCTGGAACGGAAGGAAAGAAAAAGATTTCTGCCGGAGCGCCTTTGCGGATACAGATCCAGCCCTGGGGAAGGTCGCAAAAAGACGTTGACACCGCACGGTCGATGGCGGATAAGAGTCCTGCTCTTCGGCAAGTGCTCGACGGTTCGGTTTACAAGTTCATTTCGGTCGACTTCCCCGACGCTCAGGATGGTGCACGGGATCTCTCGACCGAGTTTCGCGCCGTCTATTACGACTATACGAACGCCCGCGTCGTCATCGCCGAGGGCGACATTGCCGGTTCGAAAAGCGTCGATGTAAGCACCGCAAAATTCCAGCCGGCTGTTTCAACGGATGAGCTAATTGCTGCTTTCGCGGCCGTCGAGTCCGACACCAAACTCGGACCTCTATACAAAACGAAACAGATCGATATTTCGCCCGCGATGCCGCCGTTCACAGTTATTGGCGACTCTCGGATCATAAACCTTTCGATGAAGACGCTCGATAATTTCAGCGTGATCGGCGTCGACCTGAAAGACGGCCGCGTAGTGAATTACGAGGGAGGCGCGCCGCCGATGTCGAAAGCCGCACCGGAAGCCTGCGGGATCCAGGGTTCTGGTCAGGCGACCACAAGCAACGGCACGCCGGGCCAGGCGCTTTTGACCATCTTTCAGGGCGTCAACAAGCTCTGGGAAATGACAGTGACCCGCCCGTCGGCCTCGTCCGGAAATCCCACGGAACGTTCCGGCATCGAGCTGCAGGACGTAAAGTACAAGAGCAAGCTTATGTTGAAGCGGGCCCACGTTCCGCTTTTGAATGTCCAGTATTCGGGTGATTTCTGCGGGCCATATCGTGACTGGCAATGGCAGGAAGGTTCGTTTGTAGCGCCTGATGCCGGTTCGACAGAACTTGTACCGGGCATTCGGGTGCTTGCAGACGGGCAGGTAGCCACGACGGCGCTCGATACAGGTAACGATACAGGAAATTTCCGCGGGGTCGCGATATACAAGCAAACTACGGAAAACGGCGAGGAAATTGTATTGGTCTCTGAAATGAATGCCGGTTGGTATCGCTATATTATGGAATGGCGATTCGCGCCCGACGGTACGGTTCGTCCTCGGTATGGCTTCGGAGGGGTCGACAATGCCTGTGTTTGTGCGGTTCATTTTCATCACGCTTACTGGCGGTTCGACTTTGATGTTGTCAGCTCGAACAACCGCGTTTATCAGGTCGAACAGGGCAAAAAATTCCTTGCGCCGATCCGCACCGAAGCCAAGATCTCGCGAAACTACGGCACGAACCGTTCGATCCTTGTGCAGTTTGGCGGCGGTGACGAAGCCGTCCAAGTCATCCCCAATTTGACCGATGGTGTCGCCGACCAATTCGGATTAGGCGATTTTTGGATACTTAAATACCAGAATTCAGGCGGCTTTCCGCTCGAGATCGATGACCCGAATCCGCCCGGTGACGAGATCGGTTATCTTGATCAATGGGTCAACGGCGAGTCGATCGACAATACGGACGTGGTCGTCTGGTATGCGGCCCATTTCACGCACAACGACGGCGGCAATCTGCTTGACCCGAGCCGGCGGCCAAACGTTCTGACCGGATCACATGTGGTCGGGCCCGATATACGAGCGATACGCTGGTAGCTGAAATTGTGTGCGGTGAAACAAAACAGAACTCAAGAACCTCGTATTCAAAATGATCAGAGAAATTAAACTTTTCAGCGTTTTTGCGCTTATCGCCTTGTGTTCGGTCGGGGCAGAAGCTTCGGCGCAGCAAACTGCAAAGCCGACACCCACACCCGCAATTTCCCAACAGCCCTCGCCGTCGCCATCGCCGATAGCGGTCGAAACTCTCGACCAGCTGACTGCAAAGATCAGGGCAAAACTGCAGCGTCCTGAGGTTCGCCGCGGCCAGGTCGGTATAAAGATCGTGTCCCTAAACAGCGGCCGTGTCGTTTTCGAAGAGAACGCAGAGAAATATTTCATGCCTGCGTCGAACATGAAAAATTTCACCGTCGCCACGGCGATCGAAAAACTAACGCCTGACTTTCGATTCGTTACGAGTGTTCTGGCTGCCGCTCCCGTTGACCCGTCCGGTACTGTCAAAGGCGACCTGAGAATCTTTGGCCGGGGCGATGTGTCGATATCGACGAGTTTTTCTGAAGGAAATTACTACAAAGGATTGGATGGTCTGGCCGATAAGATCGTCGCCGCCGGCGTCAAACGCATCGATGGCGGTCTGATCGGCGACGAGACGTATTTTCGCGGCAGCCCGGTTCCCGGCACATGGGAGTGGGACGATCTGCAGTGGTATTACGGAGCCGAGATCTCGGCGCTGCCTTTAAACGATAACGCGGTCGATCTCACAGTCATGCCGGGCACTTCCGGTTCTGCTTGCGCTGTGAATGTTTCGCCGTCTAATACGGTGTTACGTGTTCTCAACCAGTGCACAACGGTTGAGGCGGCCGGCACCCGTGATCTCACGATCGAAAAGAAGGTCGATCGCAATATGCTTGAGATCAGGGGAACGCTGCCGGTGGGTGATCGCGGTTTTACGGGAAATGTGACCGTTTCACGGCCGGCCGAACTTTTCATAGCTCTGCTGCGGCAACGTCTGGAACAAAAAGGCGTTGTCATCACAGGCCAGACACGCCTTGTAAATTCCCGATCGACCGATCCGGTGCCGGAAACGGTCGAGGTTGCGCGTCTCGAATCCCCGCCGCTCAGCTTGATCGCGGCAAAGACGATGAAACCCAGCCAGAATATGTACACAGAGACGTTGTTGTGGACGATCGGCGAAGAGGCCAGGCGACACGCGCCCGTAGTCGCCGGTGTTCCCCCGGCATCGCCCACTGACAGCTCTGAACTCGGCCTGGCCGAGGTAAAAAGCTTTTTGACGAGTATCGGTGTGGCGCCCGACGGGATAATCCAGCACGACGGCAGCGGCCTTTCGAGGCATGACCTGATCACGCCGGCTGCGGTCGTTCAGCTTTATCTATACATGGGAAAACAAAGCAAATACTCGCAGGTTTGGCGGGATTCGCTTACTATCGCCGGCGTCGACGGCACGCTAAAAAGTAGGCTTACAGGTACAAAAGCGGCCGGAAATCTCAGGGGAAAGACCGGCACGATCGACCAGGTTTCGGCACTGTCGGGCTATATGTCGACCGCCGCTGGCGAGCAGGTGATCGTTTCCTTTGTCGTAAACGGAGTGAATGTCGGGCGCGAGCGAACAAAGCTGATCGACGAGATCGTTGTCGATCTCGCGAATTTCAACGGAAAGATCGATCAATAAGCGAGGCCCGAAAGCTTTCTGAGCATTTCGGGCCGTTTGATGAGATCCTACCAGCGGTCGCCGCCGCCGCGGTTGCCGCGATTGCCGCCGCCGCCATTGCCACGGTCCTCTCGCGGGCGGGCCTCATTTACAACCATATTGCGCCCGTCATATTCCTGACCGTTGAATTGTGCGATCGCTGAATTTGCAGCATCTTCGGATGCCATTTCGACGAACCCAAAGCCGCGCGATCGGCCGGTTTCACGATCGAATACGACGTTTGCCGACTCGACCGGCCCGGCAGCCGCGAAATAATCCTGCAGATCCTCACTCGTTACCCGAAAAGACAAATTCCCGACGTAAAGTTTATTACTCATTTTCCTCTGTTTTCTTTATTTTTGAGAAGCAACGGGCTGGAAAATTCGGGATCGTTCGACCGACCTCCGCACTGCAGCGACGCAATCAAGCCAAAAAAGAAACTGCTTCGTACAAATCAAAAGAACGCTCTCCGAAACCGAACCGGGGATCGTCGCTCGAGTCACCGGACGGACGCATCTGCCGAGATACAATTGAGAGCCAAATTACGGGAAGTATGCATTTTTTTGATTTTGATGGCAAGAAAAATATTTTTGAGATTTTGCTTGTAGATAGCCTTGCTAACACGCAGGATTTATGTCATTTTTTCAAGGAAATTATCCGTGCAAAATTAATAGGAACGTTGTGAAAAATAAGACGTCATTACAATTTGATCTTGCGATCGTTACCGCCATTATTGCGGCTGTAACTCTCGGCTGCAGTAATTTCTCTAAAGAGGCTGCCAATTCACATAACACAGTGAATAGTGGGTCTCCTTCCCCTTCCGCCTCGCCGGCGGCAAATTCCGCCGGTACTGTAGAAGCAACGCCTACGCCGCCGCCCGAGGCCGCCCATGCCGTCTGTCCGGATCCGGCAAAGCCCTGTCATCACGCGGACAAGCAGTTTGACGAATGGGAACTTTCCTTCAAAATGCCCACGAAGCTGGCGCCGAACAAGACATACAGCTCCGCGCCGTTTTATGCTGTCATTCTCGAGGGGTATCCGATCGAGGATTGTGACGGCGGCGAGTTTATCGAAGCGGTCGAAGCCGAACGCCGCGAGCTTCAAAAGTCGGATGCGACCCGCAAGGTATTTGTGTCGTACGAGTGCCCGAATATGGCTGCGGTTGGATATGAATTCGAAGGTAAACGCGATGCGGCAAACGAGCTCAACATTATCGGCAATTTCCTGGCGGTGTATGGCGGCGAATCAAAACCAGAGGCCGACGCGCTGCTTCGCAAGTTCCAGTCAAAATATCCAAAAGCTGCAGTGAAGAAAATGACCGCAACCTACGAGGTCATCGAGCAATAGACAGAGACTCCGACATAAGCAAAGCCATTGTCTACTTTTGAATACTGTCTAATAGTTTTTCATGAATCCCGCCGAATCCGCCGTTTGACATGATGGCGACGACGTCACCGGGCTCTAGTTCGGGCGCAAGATGTTCGACGATAGCATCGGCACTGGGAAATGAATGCGCCGGCTTGCCTTGCAGGCCGATGTCGTGGACAAGCCCATCCACATCCAGGACCTTGCCAAGCTCGCTCGCTTTTGACGTATTGTAAACACCCGCAATTATCACGTAATCGGCGTACGAGAACGCTTTCCCGTAAGGTTCCTGAAAAACAGCCAGTCGCGACGACCACGAACGCGGTTCGAATATGGCGATCAGCCGCCGTCCCTCGTATTTCATTCGCAAGGCTTTCAGAGTTTCTTCGACCGCCGTCGGATGATGCGCAAAATCGTCGATCACCGTGATGCCGTTGATCGTTCCACGCACCTCCATCCGCCGTTTTACCGATTTGAATGTGTCGAACGCCTCCTGGATCTTCAC
>JBDTMQ010000364.1:0-1615 GCA_039934155.1 Acidobacteriota bacterium
AAACCCATTAAGAACGCTCGGTTCACCGCAGCAAGGGCCGAAACGGGCGACGATCCAATATGTTAGGTTTTATTAAGGTTTTTGTATTTTTGACCGCCGCTGCGGAACATGGCGGCGGCTTTCTCGACTTCTATAATCAGTATCTGAATTATCCGGGGTTTGAGGCCTGGAAGTTCATTAATCTGGCCATTTTTGTCGGGTTGATGGTCTATCTGCTCAAAAAACCGCTGAGCACGGCATTCAAACAAAAACGAGACGCGATCCGTGCCGATCTGATCAGAGCCGAAGAAGAAAAAGCGGCCGCTCTCGCCAGGCTTACTTCGGCCGAAGCAAAGTTGGTCGGTCTTGAAGCCGAAAAAGCCTCGATCATCGAAAGCTTGAGACGCGAAAGCGAAGCCGACGCCGGCCGACTGTTGGCACACGCCGAACAAGAAATCGAGAAGCTTCGCCAGCAGGCCTCGGGAGAGATCACCCGGTTGAGCCAGCAGAACCGGGCGGAACTTCGGCGGTTCTCAGCTGAGGAGAGTATTCGTCTCGCAGAAGAAAAGCTTCGCGGCAGGATCGATCCCGAAAGCGATTCGCGTCTTGTGAAAGCGGGAATTCAGGCGATCGGAGGTTTGAACTAAAATGAGTAACGAAACGGTCGCCCGCCGATATGCATCTGCCCTCGCTGATGTTGTCACCAAGATCGGTGATGCTGATAAGGTCAAGTCTGAGCTCAAAATATGGGAGCAATTGATCAAGGGAAACGCCGAACTGCAGGGCGCGTTTGGCAACCCTGCGATCGCGCAGGCCGATAAAGTAAAAGTTCTCGAGGCACTGATCGACCGAGCGAAGCCCACCGGAACGACCGCGAACTTTCTTCGCGTTCTTTTACGGAATAAAAGGCTGACCGCATTGACCGTGATCAATCAGCGGTACGAGATTGAGCTGGACGAACGAGGCGGCCTGATCGCTGCCAGTGTTGCATCTGCACGCGAGCTGACTGAGGGCGAAAAGGCCGAGCTTCGGTCCAATCTGGACAAATTGACCGGCAAAAAGGTCGCTCTAAGTTTTGAGGTCGATAAAGATATCATCGGCGGCGTAGTGACGAGGGTCGGCTCGACAGTCTATGACAGTTCGGTCAGGACACAGCTCCTAAATCTTAAAGAAGAATTAGCAAACGGATAGTATTCACCGTTGACGTCCGGCGAGACGGGCGAGGCGGTAAGGGTCTATAAAGAATTATATGGAAGCAATTAAAGCTAATGAGATCAACGAGATCATTCGGTCTCAGATCGAGAATTTTGACACCAGCATGACGGTGGACGAGGTCGGTAGGGTCATTAAGGTCGGTGACGGGATCGCCGAGATACACGGCCTGGAAAAGGTAATGGCGGGCGAACTGCTCGAATTCCCGCACGGCGTTAGAGGTCTGGCGCTTAACCTTGAAGAAGACAAGGTCGGTACTGTACTTTTCGGCGATTTCCAGAAGATCAAGGAAGGCGATGAGGTCAAGAGAACCCGCCGCATCATGAGTGTTCCCGTCGGCGACGCCATGATCGGCCGCGTGGTCGATGCACTCGGCAATCCCATTGACGGCAAAGGCGAGATCATAACCGATACCTTCAACCCG
>JBDTMQ010000365.1:0-6180 GCA_039934155.1 Acidobacteriota bacterium
AGCACTACCTTGACACGGTAGGGGTCAGCAGTTCAACTCTGCTAGTGCCTACCATCTTTCTTTAAACTCGCTTTAATTAGTCCGCTTCACCGAAGCGATATATAATTAATTTACATTATTTAAATCTGCGCGTGGTGAAGCGCATCCATATTTTTGTCTGTAATTGCCGTAAACATGCTTTATGGCATAGTTATCAATAAGGAGACACGACAATGGCTGATATGAATCCCGTCGGTTGGTTTGAGATCTACGTTCAAGACATAGACGCTGGACAAAAGTTTTACGAGACGGTGCTCGCCAGAACATTCAGTGACCTTTCGGATCCGGTGGACAGCGAATTGAAAATGAAAATGTTCTCTAGTAATGAGAATGCCATGGACGGGCCAGGCTCTAACGGCGCGCTGGTGCAGATGACGGGTATGCCCAGCGGCGGCAACAGCACGATCGTATATTTTATGACCGAAGATTGCGCGGTCGAAGAAAGCCGTGTTGCAGGCGCCGGCGGCGACGTCTTTAAGACGAAATTCTCGATCGGGCCGTATGGCTTTATCTCGCTTTGCACCGACCCGGACGGAAATATGTTCGGCCTTCATTCAATGAAATAGGTATTTCGGCGAACTTTCGCGGCCGAAATTTCGTTCATTTATCAGAAGGATCTTTGTTATGTGGGAGGTTTAAGGAATGTTAGAAATTTTGAGATCGCCGAAATATCTTGTGGCAATTAAATTGGCGGACGCTTTGACGGCCGCCGATGTTGAAAAAGCTTATAAGGCTACGGACCAGGCGCTGAAATCGAATGAACGTATCTCGTTCTTCGCCGAGATCGCCGATTCGATGAACCTTACTTTCGAGGGGTTAGTAAAGGACCTTGTTACTGGAGTGGGTCATTTTTCTAAACTATCGAGGTATTACCGCGCGGCCGTGGTTACCGATAAAGGTTGGATCGGGGCCATGGCCCGTGTCGAAGGGCTCGTGTTTTCATCGATAGACGTACGCGTTTTCTCACCCGATGAGCGGGACAAGGCATTCGCCTGGGCGTCAGAGGCTCCGGCACCACTGCCAAAGCCGGAGGCGCCTAAAGCGTCGCTACATTTTCTACAGACAACGAGTGATAACGTTCTCGCGTTCGAGATCTCGGGGAAATTGAGAGAGACCGACATTAAAAATGCGGTGTCGCAAATGAAGCCATACCTCGACCGTGACGGGAAATTTAATGTACTTGCGCGCTTGACCGGATTCAACGGATTCGATCTTACTTCGTTGCTGGATGACGAGCTCGCAAAGACCAAGTATAAGGCTTTATCAAAGGTCGAGCATTATGCGATCGTCGGGGCCAAGCCGTGGATGCGCAACTTTCTTGAGCTGGTTTCGCCTCTGTTCTCGGCAAAGATCAAGGTATTTGAGGCTTCGGACGAAACTGCAGCCTGGGAATGGGTCGGCGCCGAGCAGGCACTGCTGGCTGAAAAGAGCGCGTAACGTCAACGGCTCTCCATTTTGACCTGAAAAGCCCATCACTGTTGAGCGATGGGCTTTCCCGCTTTTCGCAGGTGATGTTTTTGCCCCGACCCTGTATTATTCATGGTTCGCAGTAAGTGCGGCATGCCATCACGGTTGGCCGCTACAATTTTTCGATACGATGCTTTCAAAGAACTTTGCAGTTTTAGAAACTACTACGAACCGCCACTAATAGCGGGACAGGTTTTGAGTACCTGCTTCAGCAGGCCGGCCGCCTAAAGGCTAGACTCAGAACGAGGCAAAGTCGCTCTTATCGGATCAGATCTTGATTAGTAGTAGGCAGATAGTTGTTGATCATTGGTTTAATTTGAGCGACTGGTTTTGAGTACCGCCTTCCGGCGGCCTCTGCTCTGGCGTTTTGCCTGGAACTCAAAACGATTGACGATCAACAAACTTATGAGTGAGCTAAACGTAAAATTCGGAGCGAATGAGCGTTCGATCCCTGCGCCGGCGACGGTGGCGGATGCGTTGAAGGCATTTGATCGCGATGTTCTCAAACGTTCTCTGGCGGCAAGGGTCAACGGCGAAGACGTCGATCTGAATAAGGAACTGCCGGTTGGCGGCGATGCTTTTGCGATCGAGGCGATCACGGCTGACAGCCGCGAGGGTCTCGAGGTGATTCGCCATTCGACCGCACACTTGCTTGCAGCGGCCGTTCTCGATCTATTCCCGGGAACCAAGCTCGGCATCGGCCCGGCCTTGATGGATGACCCGCGATACGGTTTTTTCTACGATGTCATAGCGCCGCGAACGTTGACTGAAGACGATCTGCCGGTAATAGAAAAACGCATGAAGGCGATGGCGAAGCAGAATCTCATCTATCGCCGTGAGGATATCGACAAGGCAAAGATCCTCGAAATATTCGAGCAACGCGAGGAACCGTTAAAAAGAGAGCTGATCGATGAAAAGGTCGGCGACGCTGCAAGCGTCTATTATATCGATAATTCGCCTTTCATCGATTTTTGTATGGGCCCCCATGTACCGCACACGGGCAAGTTGCTGGCCTTTAAACTGCTCGCCATTGCCGGCGCCTATTGGAAGGGCGATTCTGAAAATCAGCAGATGCAGCGCATCTATGGCAATGCCTTTGCAACCCAGGCCGAACTTGATGCGTGGCTTAAGCAGCGAGAAGAGGCCGAAAAGCGTGATCATCGCCGCCTCGGTCGCGAACTTGATCTTTTTTCGATCGAGGAAGAGTTTGGCCAGGGATTGATCTTTTGGCACCCAAAGGGCGGCGCCATTCGCACCGACATGGAGAATTATCTCCGCGAGCAGTTGCAGAAGCGCGGCTACGGAATGGTTTTCACGCCGCATATCGCGAAGCGTCAGCTCTGGCAAACAAGCGGACACGAACAGAATTACGCCGACTCGCTTTTTGAGCCCGTGAAAATGCCCGAGAAGTTTGGCGAGGATACCGAGTTTCGGCTCAAGCCAATGAACTGCCCGGGACATATCGGCATTTATAAATCGGCTCCTCGCTCATACCGTGACCTTCCGCTGCGATATGCCGAATTCGGGACGGTATACCGGGCCGAATTGTCCGGAACGCTTCACGGACTGCTGCGAGTTCGTGGTTTTACCCAGGACGACGCGCATATTTTCTGCACATCGGAACAGGTTGAGTCCGAGATCGGCGCTTGTGTTGACTTTGCGTATGACGTTTTCAAAACGTTTGGTTTCGAAAAATTCAAGGTTGAGCTGTCGGTCCGAGGCGGGGCCGACAACAAAGGTTACCTTGGTTCCGATGTGGCTTGGCAAAGTGCCGAAAGAGCGCTTGTAAATGCTTTAGGTGAACGCGACATTCCGTATGAACGGATCGAAGGCGAGGCCGCGTTCTACGGGCCGAAGATCGATGTCAAGGTTGAAGATTCGATCGGACGCCTTTGGCAATTGTCGACCGTACAGTTCGACTTTAATCTGCCTGAAAGATTCGAGCTGGAATACACAGGTGATGATAATCAGAAGCATCGCCCCGTGATGGTTCACCGTGCTCTTTTCGGTTCGATCGAGCGCTTCTTTGGCGTGCTGATCGAACATTACGCGGGGGCATTTCCGCTATGGCTGGCTCCTGTCCAGGTTGCCGTACTTCCGATCACGGACAGGATCAATGAATATGCTGACCAGGTCGCTGACGAGTTGAGGGCCGCCGGATTTAGGGTCGAGGCGAATACAAGGTCTGATAAGATCGGTGCAAAGATCCGGGACGCACAGATCCAGAAAATACCGTATATGATCGTTCTCGGCGACAAGGAAAAGGATGAGGGCACAGTTGCCGTGCGCGAACGCAAACAGGGTGACATCGGTGCGATGTCGTTGGCCGAGTTCAAAGAGATGATAACCGAGCAAAAATTGCTCAGGGCTCTCTGAAATCTCATTTTTTGACCAGGAGGCACATATCGCTAGAAGATTTGGTGGAAGAGGACAACGTCCGCGTTTTCGGGAGCCGCTGCATCGCACGAACGAACGTATAAGAGTTCCGTCGGTGCGGGTCGTGACGGAAGATGGTGAAGCACTCGGCGTAATGGATACGAGAGACGCCGTTCAGGAAGCACGTTCGCGAGGGCTCGACCTGGTCGAGATCGCTCCGAACGCACAACCGCCGGTTTGCAAGATAATCGATTACGGAAAATTCCTGTACGAGCAGAAGAAAAAGGCGCACGAGGCCAAAAAGAAACAGGTCACCGTCCAGGTCAAAGAGATCAAGTTTCGGCCCGGGACAGACGACCACGATTATAACTACCGGATGGAACACGCCCGACAGTGGTTGGGCGAGGGCGACAAGGTAAGGGCGGCTATCGCCTTTCGCGGCCGAGAGATGACTCACCGCGAGTTGGGGGCGAAGATCCTAAAAAAATTGACCGGGGACCTAAAAGACGTGGCAGATGTCGAGATCTTTCCAAAAATGGAAGGTAATCAAATGTTCACTATTTTTGTACCGAAGAAGATTGCACCAGAAGCCCGGAAAAAGGCCGCACCGCCAAAGGCCGAAGCGGCACCGGCACCGGAGAAAAAAGAGCGTGTTCAACGAGGCAAGGCCGATACGGCCCCAGAGGTGGCGGCCGACGGCGATGAGATTTTTTAAGCAGGAGATAGAAGACTAGTTATGCCAAAACTTAAAACACATAAAGGCGCGGCAAAGCGTTTTCGCTCGACGGCGAGCGGTAAATTCAAACGAGGACACAGTCACGCGCGACATATTTTAACCAAAAAAACGAATAAACGTAAACGGATACTCGATATCGATGTGCTCGTCTCGGAAGGAGACCAAAAACGCGTCGAAAAGATGCTGCCGTACGGTAGAGACTAATATGGTTTTGAGTCCCGCCTTCAGGCGGCCTCAGTTGGGAAGAGGGCCGGCTAGAGCCGGTACTCAAAACGAAATGGGAGTTTAATACAATGCCTAGAGCAAAACGAGGAAATAAACGTTTAGAGAAACGTAAAAAAATATTAGCCTTAGCCAAAGGCTATCGCGGCACTAAATCTAAACTGTACCGATCGGCCAAAGAATCTGTCGAGCGCGGGCTGAATTTTGCGTACACCGGCCGCAAGTTGAAGAAACGCGATTTTCGCAAGCTGTGGATCGTTCGCATCAACGCCGCATGCCGGTTGAACGATATGAAGTATTCGCAATTCATTCATGGATTGAGTCTGGCCGGAATCGAGCTTGACCGGAAGTCGCTTGCCGACATTGCCGTAAAACAGCCGGATACTTTTACCGCTGTAGTTGGACAAGCAAAGGACGCGCTGAGTAAACAGACCCAGGCGGCGGCGTAGAGCTATTCGGAGGTCATTTTTCGTGTCGTTTCGTGTGTTTTCGTTGATTCGCCTTTCTGAAAAGGTAACCACGAATTATCACGAAACGACACGAAAATTATTTTAAAGAACGAATTTCTTTATTGATCAGACTGCACGTCTCTCGGCGATGCCAAGCTCTTCTTTAGCTTCGGCAAACTTCTCGACCGCAAAATCGAGGTCTTCCTTGGAATGCGCCGCTGAAACCTGTGTCCTGATCCTCGCCTTCCCTTTCGGCACGACCGGGAACGAGAACGGGATAACGTAAACGCCCTTTTTTAACAACGTATTCGCCATGTCGACAGCGGGCTGGGCTTCGCCAAACATGACGGGGACGATCGGGTGCTCGCCGGGCAGGACCTCGAGGCCGATCGAAGCGATCTTTTCCCGAAAGTAGCGCGTGTTATCCATTAGCTTGTCGCGTAGGTCTGTCGACTTTTGAAGCAGATCAATTGCGGCGATAGAGGCGGCGACGATCGGCGGGGCGACTGAATTTGAGAAGAGATATGGCCGCGAGCGTTGTCTAAGCACCTCGATCATTTCCTTCTTTCCGCTAGTATAGCCGCCGCTTGCTCCGCCGAGGGCTTTTCCGAGCGTGCCGGTGATGACGTCGATGCGGTCGATGACGTTGTGGTATTCGTGCGTGCCGCGGCCCGTTTTACCCATGAAGCCGACGGCGTGCGAGTCGTCGATCATTAAGAGTGCATCGTGCTTTTCGGCCAAATCGCAGATCTCGGGCAGCCTTGCGATGTATCCATCCATCGAGAAAACACCGTCGGTCGCGATCATCCTGAAACGCGAGGTTTCCGCCTCTTCCAACTTGGCCTCCAGGTCGGCCATGTCGCTGTTCTTGTACCGGAACCGCTGAGCTTT
>JBDTMQ010000366.1:0-2563 GCA_039934155.1 Acidobacteriota bacterium
GATCGAATGTGCCCGGTGTCATTCGCACCTCGGTCATGTATTTGACGATGGCCCCAAACCGACCGGGCTTAGATATTGTATGAACGGCCTGGCGCTCAGTTTCCGAAAAACGGAAGGTCCTGCAGTTATCAAATAGCGGTCGAGGACTTTCACGTTTGAGATCGCGGATATAAACTAAGCATCAAGGAGTTTTCGTTCAAGGATTCACGATTGGCTGAAGGTATTTTAAAAAGGATCGTTTTGGGGGACAAAGGCGCGGTCGAAGAGTGCCTGCAGGCCTATGGCGGCTTGGTGTGGTCGCTTGCCCGCAGAATGCTGCGAAATAACGAAGATGCTGAGGACGTAGTTCAGGAAATATTTCTGGACATTTGGAAAAACGCGGGACGCTTTGATGACGAAAAGGCATCAGAGGCGACTTTCATCGCGATGATCGCCCGTCGACGTCTGATCGATCGTATTCGAACCATCGGCCGAAGGGTTTTGCCTGATTCTCTTGAGGAGGTAATGGTCGAGCCTTTGACGCGTTCGGATCTGCAGATGCAAATCAGTATCGAGGCAAACGAGGCGGCAAGAGCCATGGAGGGATTGCGGCCCGAACAAAAACGTGTCCTGTATCTCTCAATCGTTCAGGGATTGTCACACCAGGAGATAGCCGATCATACCAGCATGCCGCTCGGAACGGTAAAGGCACATGCTCGACGAGGGATGCTGCAAACTCGTGAACTGCTTACGCAAGGGCAAAATAAATTTTATAGGGAGGCTTCAAAATGAACGACGGCGAAAACGTAGCTCTTCTTGACCTCCTTATAAAACAGGCGACGGAGGGTCTTGACGACGCCGAAAAAACTGAGCTTCGGAAAATTGAGAGTGAGTCGGACAGTGCGGAAATTCCGGACTTCGAAATAACTGCGGCGGCCATTGGCTTATTAAATATTAATGCGGCCGAGCAGATGCCCGCCTATCTACACTCGCGGATTCAGGCAGATTCGGAAAAGTTCTTTGCCGCGAGTGAAAAAGCTGCGTCGGTGGAAAGGGACCATCGTTACACTTCCAGTCCGCCGTCGGGTGCGGGACGAAGGTCTTTCTTTGACTGGATGGGCTGGGCTGTCGCCGCGGCTGCCTGCATTGTATTGTTGGCCAACTTATGGTTGACGAGAGTATCAAATAGCCCGGCTGATCGTGTACAGAACCAACCGGTTATTGTAACGCCCGATGAATCAACGCCAGAGAGGCAGCGTCAAAAGTTGATCGAAACGGCACCCGATGTTTTGGTTGCAAGCGTCGGTGCGGGAAATGTTGCGAATTTGAAGGATATTTCGGGCGATATCGTTTGGAGCGATTCTAAGCAGGCCGGTTATATGCGTTTCCGTGGTTTGCCTGTCAACGACAAGAGTAAAGAGACATATCAACTGTGGATCTTTGACGAAACGCAGGATCCAAAAACCCCGATCGACGGCGGAACTTTCGACATCGATCAAAATGGTGAGGCCGTCATCCCGATAAACGCCGTTCTGAAAGCGAGAAATCCAAAAATGTTTGCTGTCACCGTCGAAAAACCTGGTGGTGTGGTCGTTTCGAATCGGGCGAAAATCGTCGCACTCGCAAAGACCCAAGCTTCCTAAAATAACGTCACGTTTTGAGTCCGCACTTGCAAATTAGGCGCAAGAGGCAGGTTAGTAGACTATTTCCGCTCAGCGCCGGATACGAGAACTGAGGCAGGTCAGCGGCAGTTGCGACCTTCTTTTTTGTCGGCTGGGCGAAGACAGCGGACGAACAAAGAGTAAGAATCAGTGCGATCGACAGACACCTCAAGATTTTCATATTCTCTCCTTTAAATCTTGACGCACTCGCCGCGTTTGATGAACTGGCCGTCGCCCTGTTTGCCCGCGTGCTCGCCGTTTTCGATGATGACGTTGCCGCGTGAGAGAACCGTCTCGACTTTACCTTTTACCTTCCAGCCTTCGTATGAGCTGTAATCGACATTCATATGCTCGTTCTCGACGCCGAATGTGTGTTCAGTGTCTGGATTGAATATGACAATGTCTGCATCAGAGCCCACGGCGATAGTCCCCTTCTTGGGAAATAGACCGAACATCTTCGCTGCAGCAGTCGAGGTAAGTTCGACAAAGCGATTGAGCGAGATTCGCTGCTCGACAACCCCGCCGTTGTAAATTAGATTCATTCGGTTCTCGACGCCGGGAGCACCGTTTGGAATTTTGGAAAAGTCGTTGATACCGAGTTCTTTTTGCTCTTTCATGCAGAAAGGACAGTGATCGGTCGAGATCACCTGGAGGTCGTCCATCTTGAGGCCTTTCCAAAGCTCCGCCTGATTATGCTTTTCGCGAAGCGGCGGCGTCATCACGTATTTCGCACCTTCGAAATCGTCGCCGTAATCTTCGATCGAGTGAAAAAGATATTGCGGGCACGTCTCTGCAAACGCTGAAATGCCGCGATCTCTTGCTTGTCTTACTTGATTCAAAGCATCCGTGCAGCTCAGGTGAACGATATACACCGGAGACTCTGCCATCTCAGCGATGGCTATCGCACGATGAACTCCCTCAGC
>JBDTMQ010000367.1:0-3486 GCA_039934155.1 Acidobacteriota bacterium
ACGCCGCCGCCCGTCGAGATTGAGGATGAGGAGATCAAGGTCGAGACCGAGGCGGTCAACGTTCTGTTTACCGCTCAGGATCGCAACCGGCGGCTGCTATTGAATCTCAAACCCGAAGACGTAAAGATCTTTGAGAACGGAAAAGAACAGGCGGTCACTGCATTTTCGCGTCAGGTCGATCTGCCGATGAGTCTCGCTATTCTGATCGACACCAGCGCGTCCCAAGAACGAACGCTGCCTGAAGAAAAATCGGCCGCCATCTCATTTCTCGAATCGGTGATCCGTCCAGCAAAGGACGAAGTTTCTGTCATCTCTTTCACCGGCGAATCGACTCTGGAACAGGGAATGACCAATAATCTTACGCGGCTTCGCCGGGCGGTTGACGCGGTCAAATTCGTACCGCCATCGGGTTATATCGGCGGCGGCGTGGTGACCAACGGTGGCCGCGTTCCCGGCACACCGCCCATCTCAGGCAGCAATCAAGCGGCTGCCGGCTCGACCGCGATCTGGGATTCGATCTGGGTCACATCCGAAGAGATCCTCGGCCCGGCACCTGAAAAGACGCGACGCGCGATAATCCTTTTGACCGATGGTGTTAACACCTACGGAAATAAAAAACTCGATGATGCCGTTCAGGCTGCCCAACGCGCCGAGGCGGTCATTTACTCGATCGGCATCGGCGATAATTTTTACGACGGCGTTGACGAAGGCGCCCTTAAAAAGATCTCTGAACGGACCGGCGGACGCGCATATTTCCCGCGTGACGAAGGCGAGCTTCGCGAAGCGTTCAAGCAGATACAGGAAGAAATGCGGTCACAATATCTCGTGTCGTATGAACCCGGTAATCAGGCTCTGGACGGTTCGTACAGAAAGATCGAGGTTCAGCTTGTAAATCCCGAACTGATCAAACAAAAGATCAAAGTTACCCATCGCCAAGGTTATTTTGCCCGAACGAAAAAATAGAACTTATAACGATGTAATACCGAGCCGGCGTAGACGGAAGAATTCCGGACGCCGGCATTTTTATGTCCGCACTTTGCTTTTAGATCCGGCCCGCTTCTTTTTTGGCTCCAGTACCGTTTCAAGGCGCCAATCGGGATCGGCAAAATGATCGTCGCCCTTGATAAGAAGCCAGTTCTTTTCGTCACCGGCAAGCCTTACAAGCGTGTATCGCCCGCGAAGCTTTAAGCCAAAAAAACTGAACACCAGCTTGCCCTTCTCGACCTGCTTTTCGGGATCGTCGGCGGTCTCGTATTTACCGTTGTCCCAGATGCGTACATCGCCGGCGCCGTAATTTCCGTCTGCGATCTTTCCTTCGAAATCGCCGTAACCGATCGAATGGTCGCCGACCGCCACCGCCAGACGCTTTTCCGTGGGATCTTTTGACGGCCCCTTAGGCAACGCCCACGACCTGTAAACGCCGCCCATTTCCAGCCTCAGATCGAAATGAAGCCGCCGGGCGTGGTGCTCGTGAATAACGAACCGTTTGCAAAACTTGGCCATCACTGCTAACCGGTGCAAATTCAATGCCGCAAATACAAAAAAGACACGCTTGCCGAAACAAGCGTGCCATATGAGGTTTTTCCCGTGAGAGAAAAACTAAAACTGGAACCGGGCGGCCAACTGTATCTGCCGCTCCCGAATTATGCTGTTTCCCGCCTCGCTGGGAATGCCAAACGTCGCTGCGTTAGGGGCAAAGTTCAGGTTGGTGCCCGAGATGGTGTAAGCCGTCGATCCGACGTTCGTTACGTTTAGCCGATTGAATATATTGAATCCCTCGGCCAAGATCTCGAAGTTCATCGTCTCTGTAAATTTGAAGCGACGCGAAATTCGGAGATCAACATTAGCTCCGTATGGCAGTCTGAGCGAATTGATCTTGGTGTTCGGCAGACGATTGGCGCCGCCGGCACCTAATATGCCGCCCGTTGTACCGCCCGAAACATTTCCGCTTACGCCGTACGAGAAAGGACGGCCCGATTGAATGCCGACGATCGGGGAAATGGTCCAACCGCCGAAGATCGCACGTCCGACACGTGAATCCCGGCCAAGTCCGAAGACTGTCCGTGGCGCATAGACGACGCTTGCAATAAACCGATGCGGAATGTCCAAGGATGAATTACCCCTTTCGAGCGAATAATCAAATGGATTTAGCGGGACGTTTACCGTCGAGAACGTCTGTGATCCCTGTCCGTTATCGACCGTCGACGAATAGGTATAGCTGCTTTGAAACTGAATACCATTCGTCAGTCGGCGATTTAGCTGAAGCACAAGGCCGTAATATTCCGAGCTGATCGTGTCGCGAACTTCCGTAATGCTGGTGAAATTCGCATTGGGCCGGGCACCGGTGAATTTGGGAACGGTGATAGTCTGGGCGTCGAAGGGACCGCCAACAAAAGTGTAGGTTGTGGTTGAATTCGGCGGGTTCAGGTTGGTGTCGACAAATGTCGGCAGGTAACGGCCAAAACTCATCAAGCCGGACACTGAAACGACCGTATTTTTTCCGATCAAACGCTCATATATCGCATCCATCTGATGGATAAGCGGATTTTGCATGCCATCCTTAAAGACCACGATCGCACCCGAATTGCCGCCAGCCGTAGGAAGCGAAGAAAGGACATTCGGATAGTTTGGAGCGGACGAGCTTGCTGGTGTTAAATTTCCGGTCGATTTTTGAGCACCAGCGGCGCCGGTATTCGTTATCGCATTCGAGATGGTCGAATTAATGATTCGGCCGTAATAGATACCATAGCCTGCACGGAACACATTCTTGCCGTCGCCTGTTGCGTCAAGGGCAAATCCGACGCGGGGCCCGAAGTTGTTCTTATCGCTTGGGAAATTATTCGTCCGTGATTCGAGTGCGTTCGGAATTTGCGGCTCGGGCATTTGTTGATACTCGTAACGCAATCCGAAATTGAGCGTCAACCGATTGTCGACACGAATATCATCCTGGAAAAACAGATTGTAATCGCGGGTCGAAAACTTAAAGGCGGTCGGCCCGAAATTTTGTCCGAATGACGTATAGCGACGAAGCGACGGATTTGCATAGTCCGATAAAAACTCGACGATATTGCTGTAGCTATAGGCACCCGCGTTTTGAAACAGGTTATCCAAAAGGTCCGAAACGTGGTTAAAGTCGCCGCCAAATTTCATTGTGTGACGTCCTTTTGACCAGGTGACCGTATCGGCATACTGCCAGCGTTTTTCATCCGGATATGCATTACGATCCAGAAAATTCGGCTTGCCGAAAGTTATGCCACCCGCGCCGATCGAGACCGACGGTGAAAACCCGTTTGCGGTCGTGGGTTCACCGGGTGCCGCTGGCTGTGCGATCTGCTGTTCGAGGTCGCGAGAATACTGGAATCTACCTTCGTTCAATATATTCGGCGTGAACGTCGTGCTGAGACGCAGATTAAGTGTATCGATCGATACCAGATCGTCACCAAAGCTAGCGATGCCGCGGCTGACAACTGCCTGGCTTTGCACGCC
>JBDTMQ010000368.1:0-13389 GCA_039934155.1 Acidobacteriota bacterium
CCGGATAGACGACGCTTACCACCGCGTTTGCAAAGAATTGCTTGAGCTAATGGCCCGCGAACCCTCGGCCGCCGCCGGGGCCGCTCATCTTCTGTTTGTGGCCAAGCATCTGGAACGGATCGGCGATTATGTAAAGGATATCTGCGAACTTAATGTCTATCTTCGCGAAGCGGTATTTATAAAACACAGCTCGATCGCAGGAGCATTAAGAGATCAATAAACCGGAGAAACAATATGGGATTTAGTCTGATTCCGCGTGAGGACGAATATTTCAGTCTGTTCAAGGAAATGAGCGGCAAGATCGTTGACGCTGCGGCAGTACTTGTCGAAATGATGGCAAGCGACGGCGATGCCGACAAGTTGGAATTCACACGGCGCGTAAAGGCGATCGAACATGCATGCGACATCGTGATGCACCAGATCACGACAAAACTGAACAAATCTTTTATTACGCCATTCGATCGCGAAGATATTTACACGCTTTCAGTTGCGCTCGACGACATTTGCGATTATATCGACGCCGGTGCCAGAGCTATGGTGATCTACGATATTCCTCAGTCCAACGATTATGCGCGACAATTGACGCGGATCGTTTCCGACCTGGCAAAACAGATCGATCTTGCGATCGGAATGTTAAATAAGCCGACAAATATAAACGGGTATTTTGTCGAGATCCACCGGCTGGAAAACGAGGCGGACGACGTTTACTTCAGATCTATCGCCGACCTCTTCAAGAATTCGAGCAATCCGGTAAATATCATAAAGTGGAAGGAACTATACGAGATATTAGAGAACGCGACGGACCGCTGTGAAAGCGTTGCAAACATTATCGAACAGATCGTGCTCAAGCATAATTAGAACGATCGTTTATCGCAGACCGCGACCGGCGGACACTGCCCATATTTCAAAGCAGAACTTTTTATGGACTCACAATCAGCCGCACTAAGCCTGGTGATCCTGATCATCATTGCCGCGCTTGTTTTTGACTACGTGAACGGCTTTCATGACGCGGCCAACTCGATCGCGACTGTTGTCGCGACGCGGGTGCTTTCGCCGGGCGTGGCCGTGGCATGGGCGGCATTTTTTAATTTTGTGGCGTTCTTGGTATTTGGAACCGCTGTCGCTAAAACGATCGGCGGCGATATGGTCGACATTGCCGTCATTCCAGGCAATGACCAATTATTCGTTTTACTTGCCGGTGTGGTGGGCGCGATCATATGGAATTTGATCACATGGTGGATCGGACTGCCGACATCCAGCTCGCATGCACTGGTAGGCGCATACGCCGGTGCCGCCATTGCGTCATACGGATGGCACTTTGGCTTTAGCGGTGCCGAAACTGTCCTCAAAGCCGAAGGGTGGATAAAAACACTTACATTTATCGTTCTTTCCCCACTGATCGGAATGGCTTTGGGTTTCATTTTTCAGGTCGCTGTCTTCTGGATCTTTCACCGTGTTTCGGTCAGTAAGGTCGATCGTGTATTCCGCGTCGGGCAGTTATTCTCGGCTGCGGCATTCTCGCTGGGCCACGGCGGAAATGACGCGCAAAAGACAATGGGAATTATAACCATCGTTCTGGTTTCCGGCGGCTTCGCATCCATGACGGCTGCCGGCAAGCTTCCCGACCCGCCATTGTGGGTTATCCTCGCCGCTCATGCCGCTATCGGACTGGGAACTTTATCGGGCGGCTGGCGGATCGTAAAAACGATGGGAACCAAGATCGTTAAACTGCAGCCGGTGGGCGGCTTTTGCGCCGAAGCCTCAGGAGCACTGACGCTCTTTTTTGCCACTAATACAGGTATTCCAGTGTCGACGACCCATACGATCACTGGTGCTATAGTCGGCGTCGGATCGGCAAAACGTTTCTCGGCTGTAAAGTGGGGCGTTGCCAGCCGCATTGTCTGGGCGTGGGTCCTGACCATACCGATGGCGGCGGCGATCGCCGCACTTTCATACGGTGCCATTCTGCTGATCGAGATCGCCACCGGCCATGCATAAGATGTGACGATACGGCTCGTCACGCTGCTCGACCTGCCTTGCTAAATCCCTTTCAAAGCGCAATCATTTTTGTTTAATAATACTGCCTTGTAAAGCATCTAATTGAACAGGAGATAGAAATGAGCGCCGTCTTAGAAGGGATCAGAGAATTAGAAGACTACCTCGTCTTGCCTGACGACGAGATCGATTCCCGTATCGAAGCTGCACGAAAAGAGCTCGGCGGCCGCGTTGTCGTACTCGGCCACCATTACCAGCGAGACGACGTGATCCGCCACGCCGATCTGACCGGCGATTCCTACCAGCTTTCGGTCATGGCTTCACAGACCGACGCCCAATACATTGTTTTTTGCGGCGTTCATTTCATGGCCGAATCGGCCAACATTCTCGGCAAACCCTCACAACGAGTTATCCTGCCTGACCTCGGAGCCGGTTGTTCGATGGCGGATATGGCAACGATCGAACAGGTCGAAGACGCGTGGGAACAACTTCGCGAGATCGGTGTGTTAGAAAGCAGGGTCGCGCCGATCACTTACATGAATTCGTCGGCGTCGATAAAAGCGTTCTGCGGCCGAAACGAGGGCGTGGTTTGCACCTCGTCGAATGCGATCCCTCTTTTCGATATCTATCTGAAAGAATTCGACAAGATGTTCTTCTTCCCTGACCAGCATTTGGGACGCAATACAGGGGCAAAATTCGGAATTCCACTTGATAAGATGGCTCTCTGGAATCCGCATGAGGAACTCGGCGGAAACACAGAAGAAGAACTTCACAGCGCTAAGCTGATCCTCTGGCGCGGACACTGCTCGGTTCACGGCCGATTTAAGCCATGGCACGTGGAAAAGATCAGGGCCGAGGTTCCGGGCGTTCAGGTGCTCGTCCATCCCGAATGCATGCGTGAGGTGGTCGAGCTAAGCGACCTCGACGGCTCGACCTCCTTTATCATCAAAACGGTCGAAAATGCGCCGAGCGGCTCGAATTGGGCTATCGGAACCGAGGTAAATCTGGTCAACCGCCTCAAACAACGCTTCCCGGATAAAGGTGTCCATTTGCTCGCGCCCGATCTGTGCATGTGCGCAACGATGTATCGGATCGCACCGCGGAACCTTGCCTGGGTTATGGAAAATCTGCTCGACAATAATGTCGTGAACGAGATCGTCGTCGAACCTGAGACGAAGCACTCCGCCAACATAGCTCTCGAACGGATGATCAGCCTGACCGAGAAGAAGAATTAACACCTTTTCCAAGTAATGGCATTTTGGACAGACAGGCTGCATGACAACGCCGACGGCGAGTATTATGTCGATAACCAGTGTATCGACTGCGACGTCTGCCGAAGCATCTCGCCTGAAAACTTCTCTCGAAATGACGACTGCGGATATTCGTTCGTGTCCAAACAGCCGGGGTCACCGGGTGAACGCGCCCTTTGCGAAGAAGCGTTCCTGGCCTGCCCGGTAGAGGCGATCGGGGATGACGGACTGGCCTCGGCAGAAGGCGTCGAGATCGCATCGCTCAGTTCTCGTCTTGTATAGCTATCGTCTCAGTTCAGCCAACGGGAAATATTCGATAAAATGTTAGAATCGCGCGGCCGGCGGTGTTCTCTGGCTGAGGCCTTACTATGTTCAATTCCATGATCTTTCGATCCGTTCGGCTCGCTGTAGCCCTCATCCTTTTGGCTCATGCCGCTAATTCTCAGCCTAACAATACAGCGATACGTACCTGTTCACAGGCCCAGACCAGCGAGCTTTCGCAATACGAAGGACGTTTTTCGAACGACGACGGCCTGGTGCTGGTTTCAAAGATCTCAGACGGCGAGCTTACGGTCCGCCCTATCGTTTGGACGTCGGTTCAGATACTTCAAAGAGTAAGCGACGATTCATTCGGTATCGAAGGCCGCGACGATAGAAAGATCTCGTTCGGCCGCGACAGCACAGGCTGTGTCGAAAGCGCCACTATCGTGGGTTTCGGAGCCGATGGGACCTTTAAGAGATTGGGAGTGGAAAAGGCCCCAATCGAACTTCTGCTTTCAGGGCAGGCGCGGCAGGCAGCGGATTCGATAATAAAGACTGAACCAAAAAGCGGCGAGGCGGCCGTTTCACTCGCCAGGACTGTGATGGAAATGGTGCCATCAAAAGTGTCGCAGGTGATTTTATTTCTGCATGCACTGGAACAGCAATTTCCGAATAGTCCGGCCATTGCCGCCGCTCTGGGAGATGGCCTGGTTCTGGCCGGCCAGCCGGACCGCGGACAAAAATTCTTACAAGCAGCGCATGCCGTCGATCCCGCGAACAAAGATGCCGTACGCGGACTGAGGCTGCTGGGAATTCTTAAGCCTTGCCGAAACGAAATGGCCGCTGGCTGGACCGTGCCGTTTTCTCTTGAAGCGCTGTTTTCACCGCCGACCAGATCCGAGATCGAACGTGCAAAAGATGATTGGGCGCGTCGGGACCTTTCAGCTAAGGATGTCGAAGTGATCGAGACCCGGAAAATGGAGATCAACGATATGGAAGCAGAGGTCCGCGTGATCTCACACTCTGTGCACGGCGAAAAGAATTACGGCGCGGTCATAATTCCTTCAGCGGCGCGTACCGGCCATCATCCGGTAATTCTCGATCTCAAAGGCGTGTCTCCCAGCTTTTTCCCGCTGGAACTTGAGAAACTTATTGCAACCCGGATCCTTGCCGAGCGTGCTGATGAATTTATCTATTTCGTTCCGTCATTTCGCGGCGAGGTGCTGAAATGCGCCGGCGTCAATTACACTTCAGAGGGTGACAGGACCGACTCCTGGGACGGAGCAGCCGACGATTCTCTGTCGTTTCTGAACGCCGCGCTTTCGGTAACTCCTCAGGCCGACAGCAGCCGCATCGGTGTCTTCGGTAAAAGCCGGGGCGGGGCTGTAGCGATGCTGGCCGGAATCAGGGACAAAAGGATCAGGCAGGTCGTGAGCTGGTCGGGACCGGTGGATTGGTTCGATCTGATGGGTACCGCGGGGTGGCCTGAAAAGGCGATCATCGCTGATGCGCTGTTGAAACGGGCAGAACCGGAGGAAAATGGTGGTCAGTTCATTCGGACTTTTTTGATGGCGGCGATCAGCGGACGGAATGACCTTGCGCGTGTGCGAATGCATATGCTGCAAAGCTCTCCCTTGTACTTTGCGGACCGTTTGCCAGAGCTTGAAGCCTATTATGGTATCGAGGACGCGATGGTGCCGGTCAGAAACGGGGTGGCACTCGAACGCGCTATCAAAGGCGGGCGATCTCGAGTCGTCTTTCACTCGGATGCCGGACACGACCTTGACCCAAAACTCGCATTCCCCCAGTCAAAAGCATTTCTTCTTAAATTGTTGTCAAGACCCGGCAAAAATTGATCGTGGTTAAAGGCTTTCGCCGTGACGGTTTTTGGCTGATGACCACCGCCGCCACTCGCTGCGATATTTTATCGGCAAATTGCGGCCGCCGCTCCTGTCAATATAGACATGGGATTCGTCATCAATAAATACAGCCACGTCCACCCGGTCAAACAGTCGCACCTAAACGGGTGCTGGGCCGCCTGTCTCGAATTTTGGATGAAAGCCACGACAGGCAACCGTTCGATCACCCAGAAAAAACTGAGGAAAGAGAGCGATCTGATCTCGCGTTACGAGAGCGATTCGACAACGGGAACCGTTTTCTCAAAAAAGGATAACGATTACGGCATTCTCGAAGAAACTGAAATGCTGTGGCTGTTGAAACAAGCTCGCTGGGGCATGTCCGCTTGGCAAATGTCGGATATAACTGGCGATACCATCAAAGACCTGCTTGATCTGGGGCCGGTTTACGTTGGCTTTTTTGATACTTTCTCGAACGGAAAGCACGTCAACGTGATCTGCGGTTACGATGAAACTTATGAAATGGTCGAGGCAATGGAACCGCGAACGGGCAAATTCGTCGAGCGCGGATGGACGACCTATACATCAAATACCGCCGTCAACATCATCGGATGGAAGGCCTGAATGTCGTCAAACAACGATCTTGATCCAGCCGTCCTCGACGCTGACCTCATATCTCTCGATACCACAACCTGATTCGGTAAAGCACTGTCCGGTACGAATATCAAACCGCCAGTGATGCCAATCGCATTCGAGGATGTGACCGTACAGGCGTGAATCGGCCAGCGGAAATCCCTTGTGCGGGCACGAATTCTCAACAGCGTGAAAAACTCCGTTTACGTTAAAAAGTGCGATCTCGGCGCCGTCTTTTAGTTTGACGGTCGCGCCGCGGCCCGCCGGGACCGATTCCGCACGGCCGACGGTCACCGTTTTTCCTGTTCGCTTTGGCTTTCGCCTGTTTACACGGTGCTTACCCATAAACCTTCAGCCGTCTCCTTCCAATAGTTTTGCCTATCGACGCGACATCCCGCAAATGATCGCGCGCCGATTGGACCGCCCTAAAAGGGAAAGGCTTGCTTTCTGTAGCGAAGTCTAACAAAATAAGGGCAAGGGAACATCGATGACACAGGTTTCGACAACCGCCAGACGGCGGTGCCGTGAAATAATGACGACCCAAGTGCGAACGGCGACGCGCGAGATGCGGCTTCGCGATGTGGCCGTGTTGATGCGCGACGGCGACATGGGTTCGATGCCGGTGGTGGAACACGGAAAGCTGGTCGGTATCGTGACCGACCGCGATATCGTCGTGCGGTCGATCGCCGATGGCCGTGACGCCGGTTCGCACGTCGGCGAGGCGATGACGACCGAGATATTTTCGGTCAAGCCGGACGATTATGTGTTCGAAGCGATCCGGATGATGGGCGACAAGCAGGTCCGCCGAATCCCTGTCGTTACCGACGAAGGCGAACTTGCCGGCATAATTGCAATGGCCGATATCGCACTCGATACCGAGGACGAGCGGGAAGTCGCCGAAACTCTCGAAGAGATCTCAAGCGGCAGCAGTTTTTGGAATAAGAAGTAGCAACAGCCCTCTATGGCAAAATCATTTAACCGGCACTTTCAGTTCCTGGGTTCATCAAAAGATGTTCGGTCGGGCCGCCTCTGGTATCCGGCAGCCGACGTCTTTCAGACGGCCGACGGTTGGCTCGTAAAGGTAGAGCTGGCGGGCGTGTCGGCTGAGGATGTTGAGATCGACATTCAGGGAAATACGTTAAGTATTGTCGGCTGCCGAAAGGACCGGTCATGCGCGGCGGCGGGCTTTTCGTATCAGCAGATGGAGATAACTTACAGCCGATTTGAAAAGTCGCTGACGTTTCCGGCCGCGATCGAGGGCGCACGCGTCGAGCATAATTTCGAGGACGGACTGTTGATCATAAGGTTGTGGAAATCGGAACAGAAATACCCAGGGCCCGGCGGATCGGAGATTGCAAAGGACTGAACCTATGGTAGAAGAAAAGAAACCGGAACAAACTGAAGAGACTCCACCCACTTTCCCCAAGCCCTTTGAGGTGCCGGTCCTGCCGCTTCAGAACACGACGCTTTTTCCCGAGACGGTCGTGCCGCTTGCCGTCGGCCGCGAGCGTTCGACGCGCGCCGTCGAATCGGCTCTGTCCACCGAAGAAAAACTGCTCGCCTGTATCACGACCAAAACCGAGAACGTGAACGGCGATGAGGCAAAATATGCCGACCTTTACGAGATCGGCACGATCGTCAACATCAAGCGGATGATGAGGAACGAGGGCGTGATGCAGCTCATCGTTCAGGGTATGGACCGCTTTAAGGTCAAAAGCTGGGTCGCTGACCAGCCGTATCTTCGTGCTGTGATCGAGATCCTGCCTGCCTTAACGGTCGTCGAGAGCGAAGAGGTCGAAGCCTTAAAACGCAACATTCAGGGAATGATACAGCAGGCTCTCGCCCTGCTTCCGCAGGTCCCGCCTGAGATCAGGATGGCGGTGATGACCCAGACCGATCCGGTGCAGCTGTCGTATTTCCTGGCATCTGTCCTTGATCTTGGCGTCGATACAGAGCAAAAAATGCTCGAATCGAACACGGTCGACGAACTGCTGACGCTGACGCACGCATCGCTTGCGCGCGAGCTCGAGATCATGCAGATCCGTTCAAAGATCGCGACCGAGGCGCAGTCCGAAATGGATAAGTCACAGCGTGATTACGTGCTCCGCCAGCAGATGAAGGCGATCCAGAAAGAGCTTGGCGAGGACGAATCCGGCGAAAAGGCCGAGGCCGGCCAGCTTCGCGAACGGCTGGAGACGGCGGATCTTCCCGACGACGTTAGAAAAGAAGCGGAACGCGAACTCAAGCGAATGGAAGCTCTGCCGCAATCGGCGCCCGATTTTCACGTTATCCGCACCTATCTCGAGTATATTCTCGATCTACCGTGGCGAAAGTCGAGCGAGGAAAAACTCGATCTCAATGAGGCCCGAAAGATACTGGACGAGGACCATTACGGCCTCGAGGACATAAAGGAGCGCATACTCGAATCGCTGGCCGTTATCAAACTTCGGCCCGATTCAAAGAGCCCGATAATGCTTTTCGTCGGCCCGCCCGGCGTCGGCAAGACTTCGCTTGGCCGCTCGATCGCGCGAGCGCTCGGCCGCGAATTCGAGCGTATGAGCCTGGGCGGAATGCGAGATGAGGCCGAGCTGCGCGGGCATCGGCGGACCTATATCGGTGCGATGCCGGGCCGGATAATTCAGGCGCTTCGCCGCGCCGGGGTCAACAATCCCGTGATGATGCTCGATGAGATCGACAAGCTGGGCAACGATTATCGCGGCGATCCGTCATCGGCACTGCTCGAGATACTCGATCCGCAGCAGAACAATACGTTCCGCGACAACTATCTCGATCTGCCATTCGATCTGTCCAAGGTATTTTTTATCGCGACGGCCAACCAGCTGGCGCCGATACCGATGCCGCTTCGCGACCGAATGGAGATCATCGGGCTGACCGGTTACAGCGATCAGGAAAAGCTGAATATTGCCAAGCAGTATTTGATCGGACGGCAGATCAATGAGAACGGCTTAAAGCCCGAGCAGCTCGAGATCACGGATGATGCGATCAATCTTTTGACCGCTCGTTACACGCGTGAGGCAGGCGTTCGCCAATTAGAACGCACGATCGGCAATCTCGCCCGCAAGGTCGCGTTAAAGGTTGCCCAGGGTTCCGAAGAAAAATTTACGATCACGGCCGACGATATAAAGTCGTATCTTGGCGGGCCGCGATTCTACCCTGAAACGGCTCGCAAGGAGCTGCCGCCCGGTGTCGCGACCGGTATGGCGTGGACCGAGATGGGCGGCGAGGTATTGTTTATCGAGGCGACCGCTCTGCCTGGCGGCAGCGGCCTGACGCTGACCGGCCAGCTCGGCGATGTGATGAAAGAATCTGCTCAGGCCGCCCGCAGCTATCTCTGGTCGCACGCTGCCGATTTTGACATCGACCCCGATGTGATCAAGCACAACGGGGTGCACGTACACGTGCCGGCCGGCGCCATTCCAAAAGACGGGCCCAGCGCCGGCGTTACGATGGCATCGGCATTAGCATCGCTCTACACGGGCCGAAAGGTCCGCTCCGATACGGCGATGACCGGCGAGATCACGCTCTCGGGCCTTGTCTTCCCGGTCGGCGGCGTCAAGGAAAAAGTGCTGGCCGCTTATCGCGCCGGCATCCGCCGGATAATCCTGCCGGCACAGAACGAGTCTGATATCGAGGACATCCCCGAAGACACGCGTAAAGAGATCGAGGTGATACCCGCAACGCGCGTCAGCGATGTGCTGAAAGCGGCGCTCGAGCCGGCCGATACTGTCAGCGGCCCGCCGTCGTATCTGCTCAGGAACGGCCGCGATGCCCGCCGCGAAAGCGGTGAGCCGCTGATCGCAAAGGAACCGGAATAGCTAATCCGCCGACAACGATCTCGCAACACAATGTTTTGCTGATTCGCGAAAGCCACTCGGTTGCCGCCCTCACGAACTTTCGCCAAGGCAATCGACAGTCGACCTCGCTCTGCTGGCATCTCAAGCTACGCTAAAATTCCCCCTTAATTCTTTTTTCGCAAATGCGCCGGTTTTTTATTATTTTTCAGTAGAATATTGCTAAAGAATAAGTGTATGCTTGTTAATTAGACGTTTGAGAGAACGGTCACTTCTTCAAATCTTATCCCTTGCAGATGTTTGAGAGCGGCAGCAACTCTTTTTCAAACAATCCCGATGCGCTGAAAATCTAGATCCGGCAGCTTGTTTTACAATGGCATTTAAATCCCTATTCAGCTTATTTTCCAGCGATCTTGCGATCGACCTCGGCACGGCGAACACGCTTGTCTACGCCAAAGGCCGAGGAATCGTCGTCTCAGAACCGTCGATCGTAGCGATCAATAAAGTCACAAATCAGGTCGAGGCCGTCGGCCGCGACGCAAAAGAGATGCTCGGCCGCACACCCGGCAACATCGTCGCCATCCGGCCGATGAAAGACGGCGTCATCGCCAATTTTGAAGTCACCGAAAAAATGCTGCAGCATTTTATACGCAAGGCGCACAACGGCAAATCTTGGGTCCGCCCGCGGGTCGTGATCGGCATCCCGTCAGAGATCACACAGGTCGAGCGACGGGCGGTCGAGGATTCGGCCTATCGTGCAAAAGCATCCGAAGTTTATCTGGTCGAAGAGGCGATGGCCGCCGCGATCGGGGCCGGCCTGCCGATCACCGAGCCGCACGGCAATATGGTCGTCGACATCGGCGGCGGAACGACCGACATCGCGGTCATCTCGCTGTCGGGCATTGTTTATTCGCGTGCGGTCCGCGTTGCCGGCAACGAAATGGACGAGGCGATCACACAGTACATCAAACGCAAATACAATCTGCTGATCGGCGAACGTACGTCAGAGGCGATCAAGATCGCGCTCGGCAGCGCGTTCCCGCTCGAAGAACCGCTGTCTATGGACGTTCGCGGCCGCAACCTGATCGAAGGTATCCCGAAGACGATCACTATGACCGACGAAGAGATCCGCGAGGCGCTTTCAGATGCCGTCTCGACGATCATCAACGCGGTCCGAGTGGCACTCGAGAGGACGCCGCCCGAGCTCTCGGCCGACATTGTCGAACGCGGCATCGTCCTCACCGGCGGCGGCGCCCTTCTCAAAAATCTCGACAAGCGTTTAATGATCGAGACCGGTCTGCCGGTCGTTATTGCAGATGATCCGTTATCCTCCGTTGTACTCGGCACCGGCAAAATGCTCTCCGATATCGAACTCCTCAAGCGCGTCAAGTGGGACAATTCGTTAATGACAGGAAATTAGGTTTAGTGGTGAGTGGTGAATGGTGAGTGATAAATAACCTGTCATTCACCGTTCACCGTTCACCACCAATCGGCATGGTTGAGCGAAGTCAGAAGGAAGTTTGGAAACTGACACCGTGGCTGGTGCTTTTACTTCTGCTCGGAAATTTTGTCCTGATGGCATTCGACGCCCGCGATATCACCTCCGGCCAGCGGATCGTCCGGGTCTGGTCCCAGACAGTGGCCGATTTCATCCAGTCGCCGGTCACCACCGTCAGTTCCTTGCTCTGGAACTATTTCGGCTCGATCTCAAATCTTCGCTCGGCCCAGAGCGACAACGATGTCCTTAAGCAGCGCATTCAGGAACTCGAAGTCGAGTTAAAAGGCAAAGAGGACCTTACCTCAGAGAACGAAAGGCTCCGCGGCCTGCTCGACCTAAAAGAAAAGAGTAAATACAAAGTATTGACGGCGCGAATAATCGGCCGCGACCCGTCGGTTTGGTTCGATTCGTCGATCATCAACCGGGGAACTCTCGACGGCGTCAAGCTCAATATGCCGGTCGTTACAAATGGCGGTCTGTTGGGCCGCGTAACGGCCGTCAGCCCGCTAACGGCGCAGTTCGATCTGATCACACGTGATAAATCGGGGCTCGGCGCGGTCGTCGGCGAGATCAGTAATTCCGATGTTCTTGGGGTCGTTGTCGGAACGAGTGATGACGACATCGTCGAGATGCGGTACGTCCCGGGGACCGCAAATGTCGAACCCGGACAGATCGTCTACACGACCGGACAGGACGGAATATATCCCGCCGGTCTGAAGGTCGGTGAGATCGTACAGGTCGATCGCGGTTCGGCGACGACACCGCATAAGATCCTGATCCGTCCGAGCTCGGCGGTCAACTCGATGCAGGAGGTCGGCGTCCTGCTCTACGAGCCGCCGCCGAAGATCGAGTTTGACCAGAAATTGCCCAACGCTGTAAAACCCGAGAAAAAACGTTAAAATATATAAATTGTCGCGGCCCGGGCTGGGCGACCAGGAATGGAACAGGTAAAGATCACAGTTGCACTGATAATCGCCGTTTTGCTGCAGTGGACGCTGCGAAACGTCGCTGAGCCATTCGCGTATATCGATTTTCCGCTGATCATTGTCGTCTATGCCGCTCTGCAGCGAAACGCGATCCGGGCCATTTTTTTCGGGACGTTCGCGGGCATCGCCGTTGACGCGCTCAGCGGCGGCCTTCTGGGCTCGAACGGATTTTCGAAAACCCTTATTGCATATATAGTTTCGGAGCTGGCGCGCCGGGTATATATGGACAACCTTTTACTTAGGATACCCGTCATAGCGGGTGCATGTTTGCTCGATGACCTGATCTATTTTGGAATGCATCGTCTGCTCGGGCAAAACCCGGTCGGTGACGTGATGGTGACGATCGCATATTCGCTTATCGGAACGACCATTGCCGGAACGATCATATATCTTATCCTGGATTTTACGCTGGCCGAGCGTACGAGGAGCCGCAAGCGCGACCTGCTCTCGACACGCCGGCAAACGCGACGGCGAAACCCTATTCGATTAAGCAAATAGCTAATCAATTATGAAGCTTAACGAGCATGCACAGAATCTTGGCGTAAGGATCGGCACGATACAGATCATCGTCTTTGTCCTTCTCAGCATTCTCGGCGCCCGCCTTTATTACCTGCAGATCGTAAAGGGTCAGTACTACAGCGACCGTGCCGAGAATCAGCGTATACGCCTGATACCGATACCGGCACCGCGTGGTGCGATCTTTGACCGGAACGGAAAGATCCTCGTCGATTCACGCCCGACATATAATGTCGTGTTATCGAATGAGCCGATCAAAAAGATCGACGTCACCGAGCGGGTCGATGATTATGCGCGCGGGCTCGGGCTTGAACCGTCGTTCGTGATCGAGCGTCTTAATCTGATCAAAAAGCAAAACGAGTTCGAGACGATGGTGCTGAAAGAAAGCGCGACGATCCAGGACATCAGCTGGGTCGAGGCTCATTCGCTTGAGTTTCCCGAGCTGCGTATCGAGCTTCAGCCGCAGAGGTTCTATCCGCATGGTTTGCATCTTGCCCACATTCTCGGATATGTCGGCGAGATCAGCCCCAAACAGCTCGAACAGCCCGAAGTCGCAGAAAAAGGCCTGAGGCCGGGCGACAT
>JBDTMQ010000369.1:0-3812 GCA_039934155.1 Acidobacteriota bacterium
ACACGCGGATGATTCGCTGCGATCGCATTGCGAATTCGCGTAAGCATATCGGCTATTGGATCTGTCATTACTGTTCTACTCCGTCAATTCTGTTTTAGATCTTGCCCTGCTTTCCGATCTAAAATCTAAATTCTGCTCACCAGCTTGATTTAACTACTCCGGGTATCTGTCCCTGCAGTGCAAGATCACGCAACGCGATCCTCGAAATACCGAATTTGCGAAGATAACCGCGCGACCTGCCGGACTGTGAGCACCGGTTGCGGATCCGCACGGGGCTGCCGTCGCGGGGCATTCTCTGCAGCTTCATGACCGCCGCATCCACTTCTTCAGGGGTGGATCTCGGATTATTGATGATCTTTTTGGCTGCCGCCCGCCTTTCGGCCCAAAGTGCCGCTCTGCGTTTGCGATCTTCGTTCTTTACTATCTTGCTTATCTTTGCCATATCTATTTTCGTTCGTGATCAGCGGTCTACGGCCAGCGACGGTATTTCCTGGACCATCAACCTCAGACTCTTACTGTTTAAAAGGCATACCCAACGATTTCAACAGCGACCTTGCCTGGTCGTCAGATTTTGCCGAGGTGATGATCGAAATGTTCATTCCCCGTGTCTTATCGACCTTATTGAAGTCGATCTCGGGAAATATGAGCTGCTCGCGAACGCCCAGCGTATAATTTCCGCGTCCGTCGAACGCCTTGCCCGAGATCCCGCGAAAATCGCGAACACGGGGCAGCGCTACCGAGATCAGGCGATCGAGAAACTCATACATACGGTCGCCGCGAAGCGTAACCATCGAACCGATGTTCATTCCCTGACGGAGTTTAAAGGCGGCGATCGACTTTTTCGCCTTCGTGATCACTGGTTTTTGGCCCGTGATGGCCTTTAACTCTTCGGTCGCGACGTCAAGGATCTTTGCGTTGCTGCTTGCCTCGCCGAGGCCCATATTGACAACGACCTTTGTGATCCGCGGGATCGCCATCGGATTCTTAATGTCGAATTCCTTTGCCAGAGCTCCGGCGATCTCATTCTTATACTTATCTTTTAATCTGGCCATGTTTGTTTGAGTCACTCCTCAACTATCGTTTGGGGCTCGCCTGTGCGGCGTTTCCAAACTTCAAACTTATCCTTCAGTCTCGTCTTTCTTCGTTTCTTTTTTTCCAAAAACGTTGACGATCGGGATCAACTTGCCGCTCTTTGCGACACGGACCTTTTCTCCGTTACGCTCTTCGATCTTCACACGTGTCGGCTTGCCGGTTTCGGGATCTATAAGAGCAACGTTGGAAACACTTACCCAGGCTTCCTGCTCCTTAATGCCGCCTTCCTGATTTAGCTGCGGCACGGCTTTCTTGTGCCGTTTGACGATCATGCCTCCCTCGACCTTCACCTTTCCGCTGCGGGCGTCAACCTCGATCACCTTGCCGCGAAACGGTTGGCGCTTGCCGGCCGAATCATACCGATTGTATTCCTTACCGGCGATGAAAACGACCTGGTCACCGCGTTTGATCTTGCTTTTTACTGTTCCTGTCTTAACCGTTTTCATTGACTTATATAACCTCCGGCGCCAGAGAGACGATCTTCATGAAATTCTTTTCACGCAGCTCCCTTGCAACGGGCCCGAAAACACGGGTTCCGATCGGTGTACCGTCATCTTTGATCAGAACGGCCGCATTCTCGTCGAACCGAATATAACTTCCGTCCTTTCGGCGGACTTCTTTCCGCGTTCTCACGATCACGGCGTTATAGACCTTTCCTTTTTTTGCTGTGCCGTCGGGTGCGGCTTCCTTGACCGTCACCTTAATCTTGTCACCGAGCCGTGCGATCTTCGCCGTCGAACCACCGATCGGCGCGATCATCACAACGCGTTTTGCTCCCGAATTATCTGCGACCGCTAGCGAGGTCTGCATCTGAATCATAACTTTCTCCAGTGATCAGTAGAGTTCTTATTCTGCTGCCGTCTTCTGACTTTTATCTACTGCTCTTACAATTCCGCTTTATGAATGATCTCGACGACGCGCCAACGCTTTCGTGCTGACGTCGGCCGGGTCTCAACAATGCGGACCTTGTCGCCGATCTTAGAACCCAGTTCATCGTGGGCCATAAATTTTTTGCGCTTGCGGACGTATTTGCGATAGACCGGATGCTTGACAACACGATCGACCCGCACGACCACGGTCTTTGTCATTTTGTCCGATGATACGACGCCGATCTTTTCCGCGCGCTTTCCTTTTGCAACGGACTTTTCCGGAGAACCGGCAACAGCCTCGACGAGCATCGAAGCTCCATCGCCGACAGCCTTTGCAACGGTTTCAACTACCGATGCTGCAGCATCGACAACGGAAGTAAGCACCGACGATTCTTCGCCATCGTCTGCTTTAGCCGCAGTTTTGCGAGGCTTTTTTTCCGCAGCCGCCGCGTCTACCACTTCCGGTTCGGTCGATTCGATCGTTTCGGCTCCGGCCGTCTCTTCGGTCTCGTCTTTCTTCTTCTTTACCATTTTGCTATCTCAACTCTTACGACTTCGCCTTTTTGTCAGCGCTGGCATTTTCAGCCATAAGCGTATAAACACGTGCCAGTGTCTTCTTTTCCCGTCTGATATCTTTTACCGTTTCGCCCACGCCGAGCGTGCGGCGGAATTTTAGCCTAAAAAGCGATTCTTTGAGTGCGTCGGCCTGGTCATTAAGCTCGGCGGTTGCCATCTCTCGAAGCTGTTCGATCTGTTCTTTGCGCTTCATAAATCTAAACGATGCCTCCTTCGAAATCAGCTCGGCTCACAAACTTGGTCTTAATCGGCAGTTTTTGCGCCGCTAGTTTGAATGCCTCACGTGCCAAAGCTTCATCGACACCCTGGATCTCATACATGACGCGGCCAGGCTTTACGACCGCTACCCAATGGTCCGGGGCGCCCTTACCGCTGCCCATACGGGTTTCAGCCGGCTTTTTGGTGATCGGCTTGTCCGGGAACAATCTGATCCAGATCTTGCCACCGCGTTTGACGTGACGCGTCATCGCGATACGTGCCGCTTCGATCTGTCGGTCGGTTATCCATCCGGCTTCCAATGCTTTCAGGCCAAAATCACCAAAGTCGAGGTTCTCGCCGCGTGTCGCTTTTCCGCGCATACGGCCTTTCATTACCCTTCGGTGCTTTACCTTTTTCGGCATCAACATAAATCTTCTCCAGTGGTCGGTTATCAGTGGTCAGCAGATACGCGCCGAACCCTTCTCGACCTGTGACTAAAAAATGTCCTGTTTTAGCGCTAAGCGGCCGGTGCTCTCAAGAGGTCTTAAACTGACCACTGACCACTGAAAACTATCTTCCTCTATCGTCCCTTCGCGGCCTGCGGTCGCCGCGACCTGCGCCTCGTTGGACCTTTACTTCATTGATGGGATCACTCGTTGTGCCGCGAGCCATCGATGCCTTCGGATCCAGGATCTCACCGCGGTATATCCACACCTTTACGCCGATGATGCCGAATGTGGTCAGAGCCTCAGCGAATCCGTAATCGATGTCGGCACGCAGCGTATGAAGCGGCAGGCGCCCTTCGAGTGACCATTCCGTCCGAGCGATCTCCGCACCGTTTAACCGCCCGGCGATCATTACCTTGATACCTTGTGCGCCGAATCGCTGCGATTCTTCCATCGTCTTTTTCATCGCACGGCGAAATGCAATTCGCTTTTCGAGCTGCTGGGCGATCTTTTCTGCCTGAAGCTGCGCATTCAATTCAGGATGTTTGATCTCCATGATCGAGATCATCACTTCGCGGCCGGTCTTTCGTGAAAGGTCATCGCGGAGCTTGTCGATCTCGGCGCCCTTGCG
>JBDTMQ010000370.1:0-6998 GCA_039934155.1 Acidobacteriota bacterium
ATTTAATGAAATGACCAATGAGATCGCGTCCCGGACACAGCCTAACACGCTGGACCTTATCATCGCGTTGTTTTCCGGCGCTGTCGGATCTATCGCGGTATGCCGTGACGTCAAAGGCGTCGCGACGTCGATCCCGGGTGTAGCGATCGCCGTTGCATTGATGCCGCCGCTTTGCGTGGCAGGGTACGGTCTCGGCCTTATCTTCAGTATAGGCGCTTCGGCCGGATTGCGGATCGCCGCCGGCGGTGGCCTGCTGTTTCTGACCAATCTGGTCGCTATTACGTTTACGGCTATGATCGTTTTCCTTCTGGTTCGGCTGAGTACCGCGAAGGTTAGAGAACGGGCCGAAGAATGGGAACACGCGGATCGCGAGAGCGCTCTCATAATGAAGTTCATTGACCGATTTCCGCGCCTCGCTAACGCTCGTGAAATACGGAGTCTCGGCGTGCGGTTCCTCATGATACTCGTTCCTCTGACTGCGATCCTCATACCGTTGACCCGATCCTTTACTCAGCTTCAAAATGAGATCGCAAAGGAAAGTCACGATAACGCTCTCAGGAAGGAGATCAGAAGCCTATGGCAGGAACATTTCCAAAATAAGCCGGACGGCAAGGTTCGAAGTTCGGTCGACCAGCTAACAGTTGTAGAAAAGGACGAAATTCTTAATATTGAGCTGCGAGTTTTCGACGATGAGCCGTACACACTGGCAGAAAAGACAGAGTATGCAAGTCTGCTTGCTTCGCGTCTTGGGCGCAAACCCGGATCGATCGATCTGCGGCTCACAGAAATTCCGACATCCTCCGTTCTGGCGGCGTTGCGCACCCGGCCGGAACCTAAAAAGCCTACGCTCGGCGAATTACAGTCGAACCTTTGGGATCAGATCGGGGGCGCAGTTAGCGAGATCGAGCTGCCGCCTGATGCCAGGCTCATCAGCCGCCAGGTGATAACAGACGGCCCCGAATCCCTTCACCTCAAAATTACTTATCTCTGTGCATCCGCGATCGATCCTGTGATCAACGATTCGGTCGTTAATAAAGTTCGCGCCGGTCTGGGCGATAATAATGCATCAATAAGTATTGAAAGGATCCCGACCGATCTGGGATTTCTTGAGTTTCCGCTCCGAAGCTCTTCCATTCCGATCCTTGGAATGATACAGCTCGATTTTGCCGGCCGTGTGATGCGTGAAAATCCGACGCTGGCGCTAAATGTATCGGGAGCAAGGCGTCAGAATGAAAATGCGGAAATTGCCGACGCCCGGTTTGCGTCCATCGCCAAGTACCTTGAGGACCGATGGCAGATCTCGAGGGATCGAATGCACCTTTCAGAACAAGAACCGGTCGCGGCACGAACAAAAATAGCTTTCGGCACGACTGACGGCAGCGGATCTGACAGTCAGCCTCAGTGACCGGGTACCTATGGATCGGGGAACGATACTTGGCGATTATAAGATACTCGAACTCCTTGGAAAGGGTGGTCAGGGACACGTCTATAAGGCGACTGATCTAAAGCTCAAGCGCGTGGTGGCAATCAAGGTGTTCGTGGCACAGGACGAAATGCGACGCCAGAAATTGGCGAGTTTTAAGCATGAGGCTCGTCTTGCGTCGGCTTTGGATCACCCGAACATCTGCACAGTTTACGGGCTGTTCGACGACAGTGACTACACTCACATCGTCATGGAATACGTCGCCGGAAAAACCCTTTATGAGTTGGCGTATCACCGCCCGCTTGAGATCCGGAGCGCAGTCAGCATTGCGATCCAGGTAACGGACGCTCTCGTTGCTGCACACGAACAAGGAATTATCCATCGCGACATTAAACCGAGAAATGTGGTCGTCGAACCGTCCGGCCGCGCCGTCGTGCTGGATTTTGGAATCGCAAAACTATTGGAGAATGATGATGGGAGCTATGAGACCCCTGAAGACTTTGCGGAAGTGGAAGAGAGACTCAATGGATCTTTCCAGGATATTGCAGAGGATCTTTATCTTACGGTCGAGGGAATGGCTCATGGCACGCCGGCATCAAGCCCGCCTGAAATGGCGCTCGGGCTGCCCGCGGACCATCGTGCCGATGTCTTCTCGACAGGCGTTCTTCTTTATTTGCTGCTGAGCGGCGAGTATCCGTTTTGTGGGGCGACCAAACACGAAGTTCGAGAGAAAGTGATCAACGAGGATCCGGCTCCGGTGTCCGTCGCTCGCCGGTCCGAAGGCCCCATTCCATTGAGTCTGATAGCCATCGTCCGGAAAGCCCTTCGAAAAGATCCTGGTGAAAGATTTCAGTCAATGTCGGATATGCGCGGCGCACTGATCGCGGTCGAGAAGGAGATCGTGGGAGCCGCTGATGCCGACCGACCCGAACGAGTTCCTGTTTTTGGCAACGCACGAGAGATCTTTTATGCGGCGCCGGTTCAAATGCGAGCTTTTTCGAAGCGGTGGCTTATTCTGGCCGTCTTTGCTGCGGTCACAGCGACGATAGGCTTTCTGGCTTATTGCTAATTTCGCGATTTGGGGTAGTTTTAGGACTTACAATATGAATAACGATCAGACTGAAAACGATTTTCTCAACAACGTCTCGGATTACTTCGACCGCGCCGCCGTTTTGACCGGCCACCCGGCCGATCTGCTTGAACAGATAAAGAATTGCAACAGCATTTACTATATCCGCTTTCCCATCCGCACGTCGCGCGGCTACGAGGTGTTAGAGGCCTGGCGGGCCGAGCACAGCCACCACAAGCTGCCGACCAAAGGCGGCATCCGATACTCGGCGGAGTCTAACGCGGACGAGGTTGCGGCCCTCGCGGCTCTTATGACCTATAAGTGCGCCGTCGTCGATATACCCTTCGGCGGTGCAAAAGGTGCGGTCCGTATCGATCCAGGAAATTATTCAGTATCGGAACTCGAACAGATCACGCGGCGTTACACTCACGAGCTGGTCAGAAAGAATTTCATTGGCCCCGGGATAGACGTTCCAGCCCCGGATTACGGAACCGGTGCCCGCGAAATGGCGTGGATCGCCGACACCTACGCGGCGTTTCATCCGGGCGAGCTTGACGCTCTCGGCTGCGTGACCGGCAAATCAGTCTCACAGGGCGGTATACGAGGGCGTCTGGAAGCAACCGGTCGGGGAATTTATTTCGCGTTGCGAGAAGCCTGCAGTCATGCGGATGACATGAGGAACATCGGCCTCGAGACCGGACTCGAGGGAAAGCGTGTCGTGGTGCAAGGACTCGGGAATGTCGGCTATCATGCCGCACTCTTTTGCCAAACAGGAGGCTGCAAGATCGTCGGCGTTGCTGAATTCGAAGGCGCTATCGAGAAAGAAAGCGGGATCGATTTGCAGGAACTGATGCATCATCGAAAAGAGACCGGTTCTATTTTGAATTACGCCGGCGCATCCAACCTGGCGTCCCGTGAGAAAGGGCTCGAGATCGATTGCGATATTTTGATACCGGCCGCGCTCGAGAATCAAATAACGCGTGAAAATGCCCCGCGCATCAAGGCCAAAATAATCGCCGAGGGGGCCAATGGTCCGACGACATCAGACGCTGAGCGGATCCTGCTCGAGAAAGGCACTCTGGTCCTCCCGGACATTTACGCTAACGCAGGCGGGGTGACAGTGTCTTATTTCGAATGGTTGAAAAACCTGTCGCACGTGCGTTTTGGCCGGATCGGTAAGCGATTTGATCAGGCCGCATTTGGTTCGATCGTCGCCGCGATCGAAGAATTGACCGGACGGTCGGTCGCCGTTCATCAGCGAAGTTTGATCGTGAGGGGTGCCGACGAGATCGATCTCGTAAATTCCGGACTCGAGGAGACAATGTCATACGCGTACAACGAAATCCGGGAGATCTGGAAGTCGCGTTCGGATGTCAAAGACTTGAGGACGGCAGCCTTCATTAGCGCCATCAACAAGATCGCGGTCGCATATGGCGAGCTCGGTATCTTCCCTTGATACCTTCGCCGGATGTCAGAGCGTAACTGACGATACACTTTTTACCGATCTAACTGAATCGCTCATGAACCTTGAAATAATTCTAGTTTTCGGCGTCGCGATTTGTGCGGTAATTCTATTTGTTACCGAAAAACTCTCGGTCGACCTGATAGCCTTGCTCGTCATGGCCTCGCTTCTGATCCTTGGCATTATCAAATCGGACGAGGCGATCGCGGGATTCAGCAATAAAGCGACCGTTACGGTCGCAGCCATGTTCGTCTTGAGTGCGGGGCTTTTTAAAACGGGCGCGGTCAGCTATTTGGCTAGGCTGACAACCGTCGTTTTTAAGAAGAACTATTGGCTCGGGTTGGTCACGGTAATGGTCTCGGTCGCTTTCTTTTCGGCGTTCATAAACAATACTCCGGTCGTTGCGGTCTTCATTCCGATCCTTCTCGGCGTGGCAAAAGAAATAAAGGCAAGCGCCTCGAAACTCTTAATGCCCATGTCTTTTGCTTCGATGTTCGGCGGTGTCTGCACATTGATCGGAACATCCACAAACATCCTTGTCAGCTCAATTGCCGAAGAGAAAGGACAACCGCCGTTTGCGATGTTTGAAATTGCTCCCTTAGGCCTGATCATGTTTTCGGTTGGCATGATCTATTTGCTCGTTATCGGGATTCGTTTGATCCCCGACCGCCGACACGAAGGCGATCTGATCGAGTCATTCGATCTGCAGGAGTATATAACTGAGGTCGTCTTGCTTGAAGACGCTCCCTCGGGCGGACAACCTATCAAGGATGCTCCGATCGTAAAAGAACTCGATATCGCGATCGTTGGCGTCCAACGCGGCGACGACATGATCACGATGCCGCCGCCCGGATTTATTCTGCGGGCGGGCGACGTTTTACGCGTTCGCTGCGACCTCGAATCTTTTTACAAAATTCAAGAACGAAGCGGCGTTGCGTTCAAGTCCCAGTTGAAATGGAACGACGCGGATGTTGCGAGTAGAGACGCGAAACTAGTCGAGATAGTCGTCGTTCTTGGTTCCGATATTATCGGCAAGACTTTGGCCGACTTACGGTTTCGCGAATCATTCGGCGCGATCGTCCTGGCTTTGCGGCATCGCGGAAAGTTAATGCGCGACAAAATCGCTGACACGAAACTGAGTGCCGGCGATACACTGCTTTTAGAGGTCGAGGCCGACAGATACGACATGCTGCGGCAAGATCCCTCGGTTGTGGTGATCTCAGATACCGAACAGTTGATCTATCGCAGAAACAGGCTCGTCCCCGCGCTCTTCATAGTAGCCGGAGTGATCACCACGGCCACTTTCGGGATCGCTCCCATTGTCGTAAGTTCGATCATTGGCGCCATACTAATGATTGTTGTCGGCTGCATCAAAATGGAGGAAGTTTATCAGGCCATTGAATGGAGGATCATCTTTTTATTGGCCGGAGTTTTAACGCTCGAAGCTGCCATGGAAAACAGCGGAGCTGCACCTCTCATTTCGTCCACGATCATTTCCGTCGTCAGCGGTTGGGGAGGTCTTGTTGCTCTTCTATCGGCTTTTTATTTGATGACCTTTATTTTCACCGAAATGATGTCAAATAATGCAACTGCCGCCCTTCTGACACCGATAGCGATCGCGACCGCTAATACGCTTCAGGTGAGCCCCCGACCATTTTTAGTTGCGGTTATGTTTGCTGCTTCTGCAAGCTTTATGACACCGGTCGGCTATCAAACCAACACCCTGATCTACGGTCCGGGTCAATATAGATTTGCAGATTTTCTGCGTGTGGGAACGCCGCTTAATTTGCTCTTCTGGATCGTCGCAACCATTTTTATTCCATATTTTTGGGCATTTTAGAACGATTTACAGGCCGCTGCGCCCTTACATATATTATGCAGGAATTCCTCAATCAATACCTTAGACCTTTAGTCGATATTCTAAACTACAACCTCTTTGCGCTCGGCGACGCCAGGATAACTCCCCTGAGCATTCTCTATCTGATCTTTTTTGCAGTCGCCTTGATATTCCTTTCGAACAGGCTAAAAAGGCTTCTCATTACCCGTCTCCTATCAAAGACACGGTTAGACGTGGGAGCCCAGCAGGCGATCGGAACAATGGCTCGATACGTCATTCTTTTTGTCGGCGCCCTCATTATTTTCCAAACCGTTGGCATCGACCTTACGACCCTCAATGTCCTGGCCGGAGCAGTTGGTATCGGGATCGGATTCGGCTTGCAAAATGTCGCGAACAACTTCATCAGCGGCCTGATCTTATTGATCGAACGACCGATCAAGGTGGGCGACCGGATCGAAGTGGGCGAGGTGAGCGGCGATGTCGTTTCGATCGGGGCCCGCAGCACGATCGTAAAAACAAATGACGCCATAGCGATAATTGTCCCAAACAGCAAGTTTACTGCCGACAATGTCACGAACTGGAGCTTTGGCGGTGAGATCGTTCGCTTTCGAATACCGGTTGGCGTCGCGTACGACTCTGATATCGACCTGGTAACCGACGTGCTTATTAAGATCGCGGAAAATAGCGACGACGTCGAAAAAACACCGCCACCGACTGTCTGGCTCACCGGGTTTGGAGCAAGTTCTCTGCAGTTTGAGCTGCTCGCATGGAGCCGCGAGAAACTGCGTCAGCCGGGCTATTTTAGAAGCAACATCAACTACGAAATAGTCCGGAGATTCCGGGAGAACGGGATCGAGATGCCATTCCCGCAGCGAGATCTGCACATACGAAGCGATATGCGCGACCGGGAAAATTAGAATATCGATCACTGTTCCCGCCACTGCACCGTTTTTCCGAAAACCGCCAAATGTTAGGAGCTAAAGTCGTCGGATAATGTAGCAGATCCGCCGATAAAAGCGTGTTTCGTGCGTCGAAACCAGCAGAAACCGCTTTTTGGCATACGCCTTGCATTTCCCATGTCCGGGGATGGAAGTTATGCATATGAAAAAGTTTACGCTCATTTTTATCGCAGCTCTTATTATTTTGGCCGGGGCGAATGCTCGTACCGACACTGCGGCCCAGAACCGCCAGGTGCTGGCCAAAGCCC
>JBDTMQ010000371.1:0-4264 GCA_039934155.1 Acidobacteriota bacterium
TGTTCAAGAACGTCTATAAAAAGGACCGGAAGGGAAATTTGCTGGATAAGGATGACAACATCGTCCCGCCGGACGATCCTGCAAAATTCAACCGCGCGGTCCACTTAAAAGACATTCACCTTGAAAAGGGAATGCACTGCGCCGATTGTCATTTCAGACAGGATGCACACGGCACCGGAATTCTCTACACCGAACCGAGGGCCGCCGTCGAGATAGGCTGTGTCGATTGTCACGGGACGATCAAGGAAAAAGCCAATACCATAACCAGCGGATTTGCGGCGATGCCGCCCGGTCGCGGTGAGATCACCCAGCGTGAACGGGCGAACAAGCCAGTGATCGGCCGCGATCTGACGCGCCTGCAGTTTCGGGCGACCGACGGACGGCGGCTTCGAGTACTCGAGGTGATCACACGCGACGGAGTAAGAAAGGACAAGAACGGAAATGACGCGGCGCTCAAACGCGGCGACATCGTTCAGAATTCGATCGTCGAACCCGGCCTATGGTGGAAGGTGAAACAGACGGCCGATACCGTCACGCCCGGAAGTCCGGATTACAACGAAAAGTCGGCGTATGCCAAGACGATGCAGAAAGATAACGAGACGTGGGGCGACGTGAGCGTCGCCGAAAATCGTCTCGCGCATCGCGACAGCAACATGACCTGTTACACGTGTCATACGTCATGGGTCACGAGCTGTTTTGGCTGTCATCTCTCGATGGAAGCAAATCGCAAGATGCCGAACCGCCATAACGAAGGCGGCGATTCGCGTAATTTCACTTCGTATAATTATCAGGTGATCCGCGACGATATCTTTATGCTCGGGCGTGACGGGACCGTCACCGGGCACCGGGTCGCGCCTGTTAGGTCGAGCTCGGCGATACTTGTAAGCTCGCGAAATCAGAATCGGGAATGGATCTATCAGCAGCAGCAGACGGTATCGGCCGAGGGATTTTCGGGGCAGACATTCAATACGCACGTGCCGCACACCGTGCGCGGAAAAGAATCGCAGACATGCTCTGACTGTCACGTTTCGTCGGCCGGCGACAATAACGCGTGGCTCGCCCAGGTAATGCTTCAAGGCACGAATTTTGTGAATTTCATGGGCCGGTATGTTTACGTTGCCGCCGGTGATGCCTTTGAGGCCGTTGCTGTGACAGAACATGATGAGCCGCAGGCAGTTTACGGCAGCAATTTGCACCGGCTGGCGTACAAAAACGATTTTGAAAAATTCGTTAGGAACGGCCGTCAACTGAGCGAGGTTTATGAGAACAAGGGCCGTCCCGAAGCCCTGCAGGTACAGGTGCGCGGCGAATACGCTTATGTGGCTTCGGGTAAGGGCGGGCTGCGAGTGTATGACGTGGCGCAGATCGATCACAAGGGTTTTTCTGAACGGATCGTAACCGCTCCTGTATCGCCATTTGGGCAAAAGTTTTTTGTCGAGACGAAATATGCGACCGCAGTAGCGGCACCGTCGACACTGGCGGTCGACCCGGCGCGCTGGCGAACGGTGCGCAGCGAAGACGGAACATTGAAACAAGTGCCGCCTGAGGAAGCCGTTCGGCTGAATCGTGAGGCGGCAGCCGCGGGCAAGCCGAGCCCGGCGATCAACGAAGAAGAGCCGATCCATCCGCTCTATGCATATCTGTATGTGGCAGACAAATTCGAGGGCCTGATACTCGTCAACGCAGCCACGCTCTTGGATGGCGATCCACGCAACAATTTCCTCGACCGTGCACTGACATATAATCCCGATGGCGTTCTGACAGGTGCCGGCAATGTCACGATCGCCGGTAATTTTGCATACGTTACCACTGAACGCGAACTGGTGATCGTGAACCTGTCGTCACCGCTCGAGCCAAAGATCGCCGCACGCGTTCCTTTGAATCAACCGAAGGCTGTCGCGATCCAGTTCCTGTACGCCTTTGTCGTCGATGCCGAGGGCCTTAAGGTGATCGATATCAAAGACCTGGGACGGTCGGGCGAAGTTCGGCTCGTTCCGGGTGCAGCTGTACCGCTTGGTCACGCGCATGATATCTATGTCGCCCGAACCTATGCCTATGTTGCAAATGGCGAAGACGGCGTCGCCATTATAGACGTTGAAAAACCTGAGGCACCCAAACTGGATCAGCAGTTCAACGCCGACGGAACACTGAACGATGCCCATTCGGTAAAGGTCGCGATGACCAACGCGAGCCTTTACGCATACGTGGCCGATGGCAAGAACGGCATGAAGGTGCTGCAGTTGACCGACCCGGAAACAATGTCGGAATATGCAGGATTCAGCCCGAGGCCGCGACCGGTACAGATCGCCGCATTCAAAACTAAGGGCGAGGCACTCTCGATCTCAAAGGGCCTCGATCGCGACCGTGCTGCCGACGAGAGCGGCAACCAGATCGCCGTGTTCGGCCGTCGCGGCGCACGTCCGTTCAGATTCGACGAGATCAGCCGAATGCTGCGTACAAAGGACGGTACGGGTGACTTTTTCCGTGTATCCGATCAGCCCAAAAAAGCGGGCGTCAGCCGCCTGACGGGACCAAATATCCTTGAACCTTCCTCGCAGCTCTCTTCGTCAAAAATAAATATTGACTTTCCGCAAAAAGAGAGTGTAATGTTCGCTGATCCTCTAATTATTTATCGTTTGAGGCAGTTTCTGACCGTTAGGTAATATTCGGCCAGAACGTCTATTTGCCGGCCATTGCAGTTTGGATTTGAAGAGGCTGACCCGATCCAGGATCGGCCTTTGATCGTTGCTGACATCGTCGGGAGAAGCTATGTACTCCGATCATGCAATTAGTGTCTGCCGTCCCGGGACTAAAGTACTATCCTGTTCTCGGATCACCTGTTTTGCCGACCTTTTTGGCATCGCGCTGAATGTTTGTTTGGTACTGGCGGCAGCGGCAGTAATTGCTTCCGCACAGTCGGCCGAGATCCGAGAATTTCCGACGTTAGTTGATGAGGCTACCGGCGCACCGGACATTTCGTCCAAAAAAGCCAAAATCGATCTCAGCAAACAGTCGCTGAGCCTGAGCAATTCGACGGCCTTTAACGGTATCGAGAGTCCTGGCGGCGGCAATTGCTCGCCGGTAACCATCCCGATCGGCGGCAGTTTTCCCGGCGCGATCTCCACAACGGACTGTTTCAGCGATAATGGCAGGTTTTTTGATAAATATCGATTTACAGCGACCGCGGGAGTGCCGATAAGGGTCGACATGCGGTCAACCGAATTCCTGACGCTGCTCAATTTAGTGGACCCCAACGGCGTTCTTGTTGACGCCGATGTCGGAAGCGGCGAAGAACCTCTGGATTCACGGATGGTCTATTTGCCGCAAATTTCGGGAACATACGAGATCAGAGCTACGGCATATTTTCTTGGAGTGACAAGCGGACAATATCAGATCTTCTTGAACAACAATGCTAACTGTGCAGCGATCCCGATCAACGTCGGCGATACAAAGCGGTCAGAGCTGCGGGACTGTTTCGGTCTATCCGGGATCTATCAGCAGTTCTTTTTTACAGGCGTGCCCGGACAGTCGGTGACGATCGTAATGCAGTCGAGCGATCTCGACAGCTACGTGTTTTTTGGCACCTCGACAGGTGTTTTGTTAGCAGAAAATGACGATGGCGGCGGCGGCCTCGACTCGAAGATAACTTATCCGATCACATCACCAGGCATATATGTCGTTCAGGCGACATCGTTTTTGAGAAATGAAAGCGGGAATTTCACCGTTCGGGTTCTGCCAACACTTACAAACGATAACTTTGCGAACGCCCAGCAGATCGGAGGTGAGTCAGGTGACCTTGTCGGATATACACAGGACGCGACGCGGGAAGAACAGGAGCCTGTATATGCCGGTGTACCGAGCTCTCATTCGGTTTGGTACAGGTGGACGGCGCCGAGAAACGGGCGTTTTAAATTTACACTTGCCGATTCCGATTTCGACACCACGCTTTCGGTCTTCAAAGGCACCGGTTTCGGCAATCTGGTCCTGGTTGCCGAGAATGATAACTTGCCCGTCGCGGTTTTCAGTCAGGTCACGATCGATGCTGCGGCCGGCGAAATCTACCGCATTTCGATCGACGGTCGAAGCGGCCTCGCATCAAGCGGAAAGTACAAGCTCGCATACCATGGTGTCGATCTTGCGCCCGGATCGACGGTGAGCGGCACGGTTAAAACATCGCTGGGTGTGATCCTGGCGGGTTCTCCGGTTACAGCACGAGATCAGGGCGGAACTGTCGTGGCAACCGCGGTCGCAGATGCGTCCGGAA
>JBDTMQ010000372.1:0-5719 GCA_039934155.1 Acidobacteriota bacterium
AGGATCATCAATGCCCTGAGCCGAAAGGCCAATCTCGTGACCAGCGATCTGAATTCCGTCGGTGTCGGGCTGCGGCTCTTTTGTCGGCATTCGGAGAAAGACAGACGGGTCTATCTCAAAATCGATATACGACACCGACGGCGTGCCAACGGCCGCATTCAGTTTAAAAAGCATCTGGCCGCTCAGCGATTCGAGCTGCCGTTTCCAATTCCTGTCGGCGACGGCGATCCTTAACCTTGGACCTTCGAGACAGACCGGAATGGCATGTTCGGCCAGGCCGCTGCCGGCTATTCGCCTCCAAACGGCAAATATCATCGCCTCGCGAAGCTCGGTGTCCGCATCAAGCTCCCGCAATAGGCGCGGCAATGTTCTGAATATCTCCTGCATTGGTCAATCGAATGATATCTATTATCATCTTAAACGACAATCAAGCGAAAATTAAGCGGTCCGCGATCTATGATCGATCTTCCAAAAATGACACTTGCATCGGGCAGCCCGCGTCGGGCCGAGATAATGAGCTCGGTCGGCTGGGAATTCGAAAAGGATGTGCCCGACATCGACGAATCGGAGTGGCCAAACGAAACGCCCGAAAATTATGTGCTTCGTCTGGCACAAGCGAAGGCCGAAAAGATCGTAGCAGCGCATCCAACATCGGTCGTGCTCGGAGCCGATACCACCGTCGTGATCGACGATCTGGTACTGGGAAAACCCGTTGATCTGGCCGACGCTCGACGGATGATCGGGATGCTGGCGGGAAAATGGCACGAGGTACTGACGGCGGTCGCTGTCGTCTCGGCCGGAAAGACGTCGACCGGCTTGCAGCGAACCCGCGTGAAATTCGCCACGATGACCGACGATGAAATAAATTTTCTCGCTGAAAAGGGTGATCCACTTGATAAAGCCGGCGCGTATGCCGTGCAGGCTCAGGCCGCACTTTTTATCGAGGCGATCGACGGCGATTACTGGAACGTGGTCGGTTTGCCGATCAGCCTTGTTTACCGTTTAGTGACGTCGACCGGCTCCGCGGCGGGCAGATAAAGGAAAAGGTCCCAATGCGTAAGCACTGAAACCATTTCACTTAACCTAAAAAATCGTGTTAAAGCAAACCGTCGACCGTTTTTGAGATCGGAACCGTGATATCGAATTTCGGGTCGATACCGCCAATCGCCTCACCGACCTGACGGCCGTTTTTGTCGAGAATCACAAAGGATGGCAGTTGATCGATGCTGTACTTCTTGAGCAACACACCACCGTCTGCGTCGCGAAGTACCGGGACCGTCAGTTTATTGACGGCCGCGAATTTTACGATGTCGTCATTCGACGCAAAATTCTTCGATTTCGCGGCCGCTGAATCGGTCACGATATAGTAAACGACGACGTCCTTACCTGAATACCTTTTAGCAAGAGCAGCGGTAAATTCGGCTTGCTTTCCGGAAAGCGGCAGCCATTTGGCGCCCACGGCCAGGATCACAACCTTGCCCTTCTGAGCCTCGATATCGACACTTTTTCCGTCGATCGTGGACAAAGAGGTTTGAGCAAACAGACCTACAGCCAATGCCCCCGTCACGATAAATACCGAAAAAATACTTTTTAGCGTTTTCATAATTTTGTGACACGCAAAACACAGCGTCTCACGAATTTAGATGCAAATTAGGGGCCAGGCTACTGTCTTCGGTTAATGACGACGTTGTCGATCAGGCGTACCTTGCCGAATCGCACGGCAGCGGCTATCAAAGCCTCGTTATCACCAATCTTTTCAATAGGTTCCAGCGAATCGCGATCGACAACGGTGACGTAATCGATCTGGGCATCCGGCTCTGAAGAGATCACGCCGCTGACAATTTCGGCGAGCTGCGAAGCATTTCGTTCACCGCCCTTAAATGCCAGCTTTCCCTCGCGAAGGCCTCTAAAAACCACTGATGCCCTCTCGCGTTCCTCTTCTGACAAATACGCGTTGCGTGACGACAATGCGAGACCCGATTCAGTTCTAGCGGTCGGGGCCACGATGATCTCGGACTCATATCCCAAGTCACGTGCCAATCGCTTGATGATCGCTACCTGTTGGGCGTCTTTTTGGCCGAAAACAGCAAAATCGGGCCTTATTGTGTTGAAAAGTATGGTTATGACAGTTGCCACACCTCTAAAGTGCCCAGGTCGCGACGCGCCCTCAAGATATTCGGTCAGGCCCTCGACATAAACATATGTCGAAAAGCCTTCGCCAAATATTTCAGACGTCTCAGGAGCAAATATGAAATCGACACCGAGCTCGGCAAGCGCCGCTGAATCGCCGGTCAGGTCGCGCGGATATCGGTCGAAATCTTCACCTGCGCCAAATTGCTCAGGATTGACAAAGATCGAGACGATGACAATATTAGCCAGCTGGCGCGCTTCGCGGACGAGCGCAAAATGCCCCTCGTGCAGGGCCCCCATCGTTGGAACAAAAGCGATCGTTTTGTTGTCACGCCTCTGTTTGCGCACAATGGATGACATTCGCTGGCGTCGATTGATTATTTCCATTATTCAGCGTGTAGAGGCCGTTTTGAGATCCGCTTGTTTGACTTCTTTCGGCAGACCGTACGATTCGGCCTCATTCGGGTAATTGCCTGACCTGACGTCTTCCATCCAATTTGTGATCGCGTCAGTGATCACCTGGCTGACGTTGGCGTATTGACGAACAAAACGCGGCTGGCGGCCGAATGTGAAACCGATCAGATCATGAAGCACGAGCACCTGAATATCACAGTCGGTGCCCGCGCCGATACCGATCGTCGAGATCGACAGCTCTTTTGTGACGATCGCGGCGACCTCGCGCGGCACGAGCTCGAGAACTATGGCAAAGGCACCGGCTTCTTCCAGCATTTTGGCGTCGTCTATCAGGATCTGAGCAGTTTCGGCCGTTTTTCCCTGTACACGGTAACCGCCAAGTTTGTGCACGGACTGGGGCGTCAGCCCGACATGCGCGACGACCGGGATCTCTTCGTCGACAAGCCGTTTGACCAGGCCGACGCGGTTGCGCCCGCCCTCGAGTTTAACGGCCTCGGCGCCGCCGTCCTTCATCAATTTAAGAGCGTTCCTGACGGCCTTGTTGTCGCCGGTGTGGAAACTGCCGTATGGCATGTCGGCGATCAAAAGCGCACGGCTCGACCCGCGTTTTACGGCCTTTGTCGCCGAGCAGATCTCGTCGAGCGTTACGGGGATCGTGTTGCCGTAACCGTGAATGACATTTCCCATGCTGTCGCCAACGAGGATCATGTCGACGCCCGCTTCATCGACGATCCGAGCGGTGGGATAATCATAGGCTGTCAGGCAAACTAGCTTCTCACCTTTTTCCTTGGCTTCGCGAAGTGCCGGAACGAACACCTTTTCGGGTTTGTCAGGTTTTAGATAGGCCATAAATTGCTACTAAGAATAGAACTTTGCCGATTTTAAGTCTAGCGACTCGGCACGCCCGCAGTTGCGGCCGGCGCCGTGGGATTCCAACGGACAACCCTTGAGGTATCGGCCGATTCGGCCAGCAGCCTCTGCATATCTTTATGGAGCGTCGGATGAACAAATCCGGGCGCGATCTCGCTCATCGGGACCAGTACAAAATTGCGAAGGTGAAGCCTCGGGTGAGGAAGAATAAGAAACGGTGTATCGACCTTTTCTTTACCGTAAAAAAGCAGGTCGAGATCGATCGTTCGGGGTTTTTTGAGCGATTTATTCTTACGGCCGAGCAGATATTCAATGCGGAGCATTCTCGCCATCATCTGTGACGGTGTTATGTTCGCAGCCCTGATCTCGGCGGTCATATTGAGAAAATTACCGGATGATTCGATCCCGACCGGCTCGGACTCATAGATCCCCGATAATTTGGTGACGGCAAAGCTTGCCTCCATAAGCCCGCGGACCGCAAGCAGCAAATTGCCCGCCCGGTCGCCCAGGTTCGATCCAAGCCCGACATATGCTGTTGTTAATTCGCTGTTCACTAGTTACTGAAAATAATCGAAAAAAGGGGAACTGTCCAAGCGCAGGGTGGCGACAACTGTGGGAAATGGAGTAAATGGCAAGGGAGTAGATCCGAGTTCAAGGGTCAAGGTTCGAGGTCCAAAGTCCAACGCCCAAGGTCCAGATTGAATGGACGCATAATCGTAGATCGGAAATTTGAAATTTGAAATCCGCGATCTGCAATGCCCCACCCCGCAGGCCAGCAAGGGGGAAACACACCACGACCCTCAGTTTGTGTTTATTCGTGCAGCTTCGTGTAATTCGTGGCCAAGATCCTCAAACCTGCGACCACGACAACGAAGGACGTTTCACCCTCCCTCACGGTCGGGGTTGTGCATCGATCTACGATCAGCGACCTCAAATCCCAGACCGTCCCCGTTTACATTTTCTCGTTTCAATGGTTCAATAGATACAGGTCTTTTACGACAAATCCAGCAGTGTTTTTGACAAAAAAGCACTCGGGCGGATACGAGGGGTGGTCCGTCTTGACAAAAAACTCACGCCGGAAATCATGCCACGACGAAAGTTTCGATACAGCCATAGATTTGACACACCGGCCGAGCTTTCCCATCAGGAATATCTAAGCCAGACAACACAGCAGACGACGCGAACAGAGCTTTTGCGCCTGATCCGCGGCGGCGAGGATACGTTCCTCGAATTAAAGGTAAAGCTTTCAAATTCCGAAAAGATCACACAGGGAATAATCGCGCTCGCCAATACCAGCGGCGGGACGATCATTTTTGGCGTCAACGATCAATTGAGGATCGAAGGCGTACCAAATCCCGAATGGGTACAGGGCGAGCTTCGCCGAATTTGCCGCGAAGAGATCGTTCCGCCGATCGTTCCGCTGATCGACAGTATTGCCTTTGACAGCGGCAAACGGATCGTGGCGCTCGATATCGACGGCAAATGCAAACCGTATAGAACGCGTGATGGCCGGTTCTATATGCGGTTCGGCGCCGAAAAACGCGAGGTCTCGCGTGAGCAGCTTGGCATGTGGCTGGACGAGCTGAGGCCGCTCGGTTACGAGAACATTCCGCTGTTCACCGGAGCGGAATCTGATTTTGACGACGGCCTGCTGTGGACATTTGCCGGCGGATTCGAGGACGTGAGTCCGACCGCAAATTTGTACAAGACCGCCGATTTTCTCAAAAAAGACCTGCTGGTGGCCGTCGGCGGCGTCGAGGAATTTTTTCCGACCGTTGCCGGTCTTGTCCTTTTCGGAAGAAGCGACCGGATCGCCGAGCTTTTTCCGCGGTCGGCAGTGACCGTGGCAAAATACTCGGGTGAGAACGGCAACGCCCAACTTGTCGAGCGGGTCGAGATAAATGGAAACATGCTGACACAGATCGACAGCATGCAGCGGTTTATCGAACGTTATTGTGACCTAAAAAAGGAACCGCCGAAAAGCGGCCGTCAACGGCTCAACGGCAACAGCTGCGAATTGGAAAATCTGCCGATACGACCGCGTGCGAACTTTCATCTCTATACGGTCCGTGAGGCGATCGCGAACGCGTTGATGCACCGCGATTTTGCATTTCGCGATATTCCGACGCGTATCAATATTTACGATACATCGATCGAATTTATAAACGCCCGGCGGACCAGCGGCTTTGTCCCGCCGGCGTCGCGGGCTATCCGCTACGGCATCACACATCGGATCAATCCACAGATTTCATCGATATTTGGCCGGCGAGAGTACGGCGCGGCGATCCCGCACGGCGGACTTCCT
>JBDTMQ010000373.1:0-6636 GCA_039934155.1 Acidobacteriota bacterium
CCCACCGACACTCACCAAAATGAACGAACCAAAAGAGTCAACCTTTGTTTTTAGAGACACACTGCAGCAGATGTCGCACGAGGTACGGACGCCATTGACCAGCATCATCGGTTTTTCCGAGCTTTTACTCGAGGATGAATCGTTCGATCCGAGATCGCGCGAGAATCTGAAGATAATCAGCGATGAGGCCAAACGACTTGCCGAAATGCTGAATCACTATATTTCAGTGCTTCATGTCGAGAGCGGAACATAGAAAGACACCGAAACAGAGATCTGCGTCGGTGTCCGTTCGGAATAAAATCGGCATGAGGGCGCCTTTGTGACCCCTCCCTGAAATGCGTCCCCATACCGTAACAGGTGTTTTCACCCTACACTCGGCAATCCGTGTGTATGCACAACAAAATCATTAATTCTTAACAAGTTCCAGCCTTTTTGTTCCCAGTTTCTTCAATTATTATTGCAGGGGGCGGTTATTGACCGTTATTTGCATGACCGAGTCTCTAAAACATAAAGTCGGCAGGCTGGATTCGGAACTGGCCCAAGAAAAAAAAAATGTGAAGGCGGCGCTTCAATGGAGCGAGATGCGTCTGCAAGACGCCGGCGTTGCCGAACCGCGGCTCGAAGCGGCGACCTTGCTCGAATTCTCAATAAATCGCGACCGTACTTTTTTGATCGGACATCCCGAATATCGATTGACGGCTGCAGAATTGGAACTTTTCGGCGATGTTATACGCAGACGCGCGGCGCGTGAACCGCAGCAGTACATAACCGGAATTCGCGAGTTTTACGGATTCGAGTTTGAGGTGACCCCTGACGTTCTAATACCGCGGCCCGAGACCGAGATGCTTGTCACCGCCGCTCTGTCTGAAAAAGGACCAGCTTCGATATGCGAGATCGGTATCGGCTCCGGCTGCATTTCGATCACGATTTTGCTGAAGTCCCCCGCGGCAACAGCTCTTGGACTGGATATTTCGCCCGCAGCTCTCGCCGTTGCCGGACGAAATGCTCTAAAACACGGCGTTCAAGATCGGTTATTTCTTGTCCGATCCGACCTTTTTGCCGAAGCCGGTCACCGGCGTTTTGATCTGATCGTCTCGAATCCACCTTACGTTCCCGCGTCAGACATCCCGACACTGCAGGTCGAGGTGCGGGATTTTGAGCCGCACATTGCCCTGACCGACGGTCTTGACGGCCTGTCTTTGATCCGGGGGATCATACAGGATGCTCCTGAATATCTTATCCCGGACGGCCGTCTGATCTTTGAGTTCGGTATCGGCCAGGCTTCGGCGGTTACCGATATGCTAAATGCCGGGCCCTGGCAGGATATCCGCATCGAATCTGACATTCAGGGCATACCGCGGATAGCATCCGCCGTCCTAAAGTTCAGTTGAACTTTGTGGCCCGCCAAGGCGTATACATATTATTACTGGAATGAAAGTAGCTTGCCTTTCGCTTGCAAATGGAGTTACTATTAAAGTCGTTACAACACAGTAATTTGAAAAGTCTACAGGTAGAAACGAGCCTCTCTTGAAAATCCGAGGCGACCGGCGAAACTTCGTAAGTCTGAACCGTTTTTTAATAATCGGAGGTGATCTTTGTGAAGGGTACGCTTAATGCTTTATTAGCCGTGGTTGCGCTTGTTCTGACGGCGATCTGTTTCTGGATGTACCGAAGCAGTGCAGCGAATACGCTATACCTGGTCGGGGTGGTCGTATTTCTCATTGCTACGCTGTTCTTTGGCGGAATGTTTTTGTCGGGCCGCGTAAATAAGGGCGAAGAAATACATATCACGGAATAGCAGTTGGGGGTCGAATTGAACGATCCGCCAAAGCACGCATTTCAGTCAAAACTTGAGTCTTTTGGTTGCGGGCATGTTACGGTTTCTGTAAAAACGGAAGCCGGACATGCCCTTATTACTTTCAATGCATCCACTTTGCGTGAATTTTCAACTAATCTGCGTTATAATAATTACAAAAAGGTAAGGATTCAAAAGATCCTGCCTTTTGTATACAGGTTCAAAGGAAGATGCCAAAGATCGCCGACATACAGGAAACGCCAAACCCGAACGCCGTGAAGTTCATTTTAAAGGAACCCGTCTCTCACGGCACTTCTCACTCGTTCAAAACGCAGGAATCCGCATCCGCGGATGCACTGGCAAATTCGCTTTTCAATGTGGGCGACGTATTGTCTGTATTTTATATGGACAAGATGATAACGGTCGAAAAGACCGACGAAGTAGAGTGGGACGAATTGCTGCCGGCACTCGCCGTGCCGATCCGAGAGGCCGCCGGCCTGGTCTCGACGAACGGACACGACAGCAGGGCGGCTTCGACTGTGGGCGGAGCGATCGCCGCGGCTGCGTCAGACGATCCGAAGCTTGCCGAGATCAACAACTTGCTGGACGAACGGATCAGGCCCTATCTTGCCGGTGACGGCGGATGGCTCGAGGTGGTAGAACTCACTGATAACGAGCTGCGGATACGATACGAGGGCGCCTGCGGAAGCTGCCCGAGCTCTCTGACAGGAACGCTGATGGCTATCGAGAATATGATCCGCGATGAGATCGATCCTGCCATTGACGTTGTCGCTGTTTAGACACGCATTCGTACTATCCTCCTCATCTATAAGAATTTCTTGACAATAAAGCCGTAGAAAAGCCATAATTTCGGTGGTGGCGATTTTTCGAAAAATTGTCATTTCGTCCTCGCAGCGTTTCTGCCTACACAAAACCGCCGTCTGACCCATCCTTTTTCGATATATTTTTCAATAGTTTGGAGGAGCAACCCAAGTGAATAGTGAAGAACTCGAGCGAAGTCTGAGAACTGAATTCGAGACTTATCTCAAAGGCGTTATGTCCGAGCTCCGTCGGGACATCACCGAGTTTCAGAAGAATTTCGAATCCGAGTTCGATAAGCACAAGGCTCAGGTAGATGCGGCATTTGGCTCACTAGCCGCCCGTTTTGAGACCGAAGCGAAATTCGACCAGGCGTTTACCGAAACGGTGACCGAGCACTTGAAGCTCGCCCGTGACGAAGGTGCCGAACTTGCCGCCACCGCATTTGGCGAAGCCGAAAAGCTCCAGGAAGCCACCCAGCCGGTCGCCGCCGCAAGCTATGACAAGCTTCGTGATGCGATAAATGACATTTCATCTAAAACCTCGCAAGCGTCAATTCTAACGTCACTCGTCGAGCATGCCGCCGAGTACACGCCCCGCGGCGCATTCTTTATCGCGAAAAATGACCATTTTGTCGGTTGGAAAGTTTTTGGCCGTGAGGGCGAACGCGATGATGCCAGCGTCCGCGATGTGCACTTTCCAATGTCCGCCGAGACGATCCTGTCTGCGTCTGTCGCCGGGCCTGGAACTCAGGAATCGAAATTCGGTGGATTCAGCGACGATGCAATGTTTCTAGAGCCGCTCAATTTTGGCCGACCAGACCGGATGATCGCGATCCCGCTGACAGCCCGGGGCCGCGGTGTTGCGGTGCTCTATGCCGATTACGGCACCGAAGGCGTTAATCTAAATGTGGAGGCGATCGAAACGCTTGTCCGTGTAGCCGGGCTGACGGTCGAACTGTTGGCTTCGTCGCATGCGCCGAAACCGCAAGCCGACCGCGTTGAAACTCAGCCGGCAGTTGAACCGCAAACGGAACCTAAAAGATCAGAAAACGTCGAATCAGCGGTTTTCGTTCCCGTCGCGGAATCTTCGTCGGAACCCGCCGCTGTTGAAGTGCCGGTAGAAGAGGTCGACGAATACACCGGTCACGTATCGGTTGAGGAACCGCCTTACGCTGAATCTCACGCCGAAACTGAGCCAGCAGAATCTTTTGAAGCTGTTGACGACGCGTCAGTTCGGCATGAATTGCAGCCGGAAGCCGTTGAAGAGACAGTCGAATACTTCGAGCCTGTCCAGGAAACTGCGCCGACAGTCGACACATCTCATCCTTCGGATTTCGAATTTGAGACCGCGTCGTCCTATGAACCGTTACGGCCGATTGAAACGGTCGAGGGAACTGCACCGGCAGTAAGCGGTGTCTCATTTCAGCAGGTTCATGAGCCGTCTGTGGAAGTTGCCGGAGCACAACCTTCCAGAGTGCGTTTGAGCGACCGGAATGTGGATCTGCCGATCGAGGTATCGGAGGAAGAGCGTCGTTTGCATAATGATGCACGCCGGTTCGCCCGTCTGCTGGTTTCAGAGATAAAGCTTTACAACGAACAGAAGGTAAACGAGGGCCGCGAAGCTGCCGATCTTTATGACCGGCTGCGAGAGGCAATCGACCGTTCACGCGAAATGTATGAAAAACGCGTAAAGCCGTCGGTTGCTTCGAAGTTCGATTACTTTCATTACGAGCTGGTAAACAGTCTCGCCGAAGGTCAGGATTCGAAACTCGGCGCGAATTACCCCGGTTCGGTCGTTTGAACCATTTAACATTTGATCGGTTAGGACGGCCAAACGAGCCGTCCTTTTTATTTGCCCGGCTTAGCAGGCTTGTCGACTTTTTCCGGGTCGCGTTCGGAGGGCAGCACCGGGCGTGCGGCGGGAGGGTTATCCGGCGAAGTGTGAAGATGAACGACCTTCCAGTCCTTCCCGATCTTTTTGAATATCAGCGTCATTCGGCCCGAAGCAGTCTCAAGAGCGCCGTCGAATTCCTGACTTTGTTTCCATTTGCATGAGACATAGGCTGCCGCCGGCCCCAGCATGTCGACCCGCTGTCCGGTTATTTCCAACGAGACATTTTTGGTCTTGGCATAGCTCGATTCGCGGTTTGCTCTCATCTGTTCCCAACCGAGCGTGGCGGTGCCATTGTTGCTGAAAAACAAAGTACGGTCGCTTTTATCATAAACGCTCATCACTTTTGCCGCGTCCACCTGCCGAATGCCTTCGACCAGACGGTCAAATGCATCACGCACCCCTTGGGCGGGGTCGGGTTTCGAAGCCCCCGCCGCCTTTTGCCCAACTCCGGAAACTGCCACTGATAACATAACGACGATCAAAAAAACAAGTTTTTGCATATTAAGGAACTCCTGCGAAAGATCTTTAAAAGTTTATTACCTGATGTCGCGGGGGCGCAAACGCCTTGGGACGATGATCCTGCCTTTATACGCTTTCGTTGATTTTCGCCATGACCTCGCACGAAATGCGTTATCTGTTCGTATACGAATCTTTACAATATGCCGTGATATCTTTGCAAGCTAAGATCCGCGATAAACGGTATGATTCTTGCTGTTGCGGCCATTGAGGTTAAGCCGCATAAGAAGTATCACGGTGACTGCTCTTCCCTAAAAGGCAAAAATTTGAGGAGGAAGCTATATGCATTCCGGAAAACGTATTTTATGGGCAGTTTTGTTGTTGATCCCTTTGATCCTTGCGTCACCGGCATCGGCCGATGAAATTGACGATTATATACCTGACGTTACCGACCGCGTCGCCCGCATCAGTTTTATCACCGGCGACGTCCAGATCAAGCGCGCGGATACCGGCGAATGGGAAAAAGCAGTTTTGAACCTTCCCATCGTCGAGGGTGACGAGATCACCACCGAAGGCGGCGGACGATTTGAGATCCAATTTAATGCGGTCACCCACCTTCGGGTAGCTGAAAACTCATACCTTCGGATAACGGGCTTGAGCGATGACGGCATTGCACTCAGCTTGCCGCAGGGCAGCTTGACCCTGCGGGCCGTAAAATTCAATATCGACAAGACCTTTCTCGAGATCGACGCTCCGAAGACGACGATCGCTGTCGAAAAAGCCGGATCCTATCGCATTGATGCCGGGCGACCCGGCGATACCGAGATCCGGGTTGTCGCGACCGACGGCGGCGAAGCCCGCGTCTATTCGTACAATTCCGGTTTTTCGTTGAAGAGCGGCCGGAGCGCAAAGGTCGCGATCGAGGGAACCTTTGCCGGCGAATGGAACATCGACGACGCATCGCGGTTAGTCGATGAATTCGACACGTGGTCGCTGGATCGCGACTCAGTCATAGCAAAACGGCTGCAAACGGCCTATTACGATAAATATTACGATCAGGACATTTACGGGGCCGAGGATCTGAACGATTACGGCGAGTGGGTCCATACCCGAAAGTACGGTTACGTGTGGCGGCCTTACGGCAGTGCGATCAGCCAGTACAGCGATTGGTCACCTTATCGATATGGAAGCTGGCGCTGGGTCGGCCCGTATGGATGGACATGGGTCAACGACGAGCCGTGGGGCTGGGCCACCTATCATTATGGCCGCTGGGTCTGGGACAACGGCGGCTGGTACTGGTCGCCTTACGGATACTATCGATACAGCCGAAGCTGGTGGCAGCCGGCGTTGGTCGTTGTACAGATCGTACGCAACAACGTTTGCTGGTACCCGCTGCCATATGATTACGGATACTACAACTACAATCATCATTATTATTCGGGTAAACCGCGTCGCGGACGCGGGAACAATAATCATAATGGCGGTAATTCGCCTGGCGGAGGCAATGGCAATCCGTCGCCCAGCCCGACGCCGGTGGCGCCGCCGGGATCGCCCGTTCGCGCAAGCGGAAGGCTTCGCAACGGACAGCCGCCGCTGATGAGCGTGCCGCCGCAGAGCGTCGTCTCGATACCCTCCAGCGACTTTGGCAGAGGCCGAGTCGGGCAAAAGGC
>JBDTMQ010000374.1:0-7593 GCA_039934155.1 Acidobacteriota bacterium
CGCCCACCCCGCCGCGTAAATGTACTAACGTCCATTGTAGATCCTCCCTGTAACTCTCTTCTTTAGGTTGTTTGGTAACTGGCTATATCTTTGATCTAACCAAAATTCACCCGCTGCTCGAAACCATCGATAAAGATAATTTTTCTCGCACCGAGTCGACTTTGAAAGCTAGAACTACGCCTTCATTTGACAGCAATTTGAGATACTCTACGCGTGATGGATTCCGTCGTCTGTCATCTGGAATACATAACCCGAATTATTTGTAAATAAGTTCGTTACCACGCAGATAATCTGTTTAGCCTACAAAAGTCGGAATCAGACACGCGTTTCAGTAAATTTGTTATATATAAAGATAAATTATAAAATTTTCCGTGTCCGTTCAGCGATCGCATGAAATTTAAACTTCTAAGCGTAGCCCGTCAACTCGCCTTAATGCTCCTTGTCATCTGGACGGTCGTTTCGCTTGTAACATTGTTGATCGAGCTTGTGCCCGGAACACCGGCCACAACCATTTTGGGTGAGACCGCTACTGCCGAACAAATCGCGAATTTCAATCAAAAACACGGACTTGATCGGCCGGCCTTCTTTTTTACTTACAATTCAGAACAGGGATTTGTCTGGAACGGTGTGAATAATCGTTACATGGACTATTGGACAGGCCTTTTCCATGGAGATCTCGGCCGCTCGTTCCGAACGGACCGGCCTGTGTTGGACATGATCATGGAGCGTTACCCCTTAACGATCCAGCTTGCTCTTGCGTCGATGTTAGTCGCGGTGACGATCGCAATTCCGCTGGGCGTCCTTGCCGGCACCCACATGAACGGCCTGATAGATAATCTTGCATCGTTTATCGCATTGCTCGGCATAAGTCTCCCGACATTCGTCATGGGCCCTTTTTTGGTCTATATTTTTGCCGTTAAGCTGGGCTGGTTCGCCCCGACCGGCAGCTCATATCCTGAGGATATAATCCTGCCGGCAATTACTTTAGGGGCGGCTTTGTCGGCGATTTTAACGCGAATGGTGCGTTCGAGCGTGATCGAGGAGCTGGGTGAGGACTACGTTAGAACGGCGCGTGCGAAAGGCTTGAGTGAAAGAAAGGTCGTTTACAAGCACGTGCTGAAAAACGGTCTGATACCTGTTGTCACTATACTCGGCCTGCAGCTAGGAGTTTTGCTCGCCGGGGCTATAATCACCGAAAAAATATTTAGCTGGCAGGGTCTGGGGCTGCTGCTGCTCGAAGATGGCATTGCAAAACGAGACTACCGTCTGGTACAGGGCTGCGTACTGGTCATAAGCATCACATACATTGTTGCAAACTCGCTGACCGACTTAGTTTATAAGCGGCTGGATCCCAGGATAAGACTCTCGTGAATCGACTCGCATATTTTGGACTTGCCGTAGCTCTGCTGGTGATCATTACAGCAGTCTTTGCGCCTTGGATCGCGACCCATGACGTTACGGTCCAGGACCTTTCGCTGCGTTTTGCCAGTCCCTCGTCTGAACATATATTCGGCACCGACGGCCTCGGCCGGGACGTATTCTCGAGGGTCGTATTCGGCGCCAGGATCTCGCTCGAGGTCGGGCTGAGCGTTGTTTCTGTATCCCTGCTGATCGGTGTAACTGTTGGTTCTATCGCGGGTTTCTACGGGGGGTTCGTCGACAAGATCCTTTCGGGATATATCTTTAATGTATTTCTGGCTTTTCCCGGGCTTTTGCTTGCCATCGCACTGGTAGCGTTTCTTGGCGGCGGTCTCGGCAAAATGATCCTCGCGCTTTGCGTGATCGGTTGGGTTGGCTATGCAAGGGTCATGCGGGGCCAGGTACTAAAGGTAAGGGAATATGATTTTGTACAGGCAGCAAAAGCACTCGGAGCGGGTAACTTCAGAATACTGTTCACACATATTTTCCCAAATGCGATCCAGCCGCTGATCGTGCAGGCGTCGCTGGGGCTTGCCGGCGTCGTACTTTCGGAAGCATCGCTTTCTTTCCTTGGATTAGGGATACCGGCTCCGGCTCCAAGCTGGGGTACGATGATCGATGAAGCCCGGCAGTACTTTGCGATATATCCGCACGTGCTCTTCTTTCCGGGCGTGGCGATCGCTCTAACGGTCCTTGCATTCAACTTTATCGGCGACGGACTTCGGCAATATTTGGACCCGAAACAACGGACAAGGTAGCGAATGAGGCCGCCTGATCACAAAATCTTTCCCCTAGGCGACCGGGCCCTGACGATCGACTTTGGTAACGAAATCTCCGAGGAAAAAAATGAACGAGCGATCGCGATCGCTGCGTACTTTGAAACACATCCGTTCGAAGGATTTATCGAGACGATCCCTACGTACTCTTCGACGACGATCTTTTTTGATCCTTTTGTTGTGTCTCAGGCCTTTTCGAACCTGGCATCGCCCTTTGAAACAGTAAGGTCATTCGCTAAAAGGGCTGTTGCGTCGGTTTCGAAGTCGGATCCTAAAATAGGAAGGGAAGTCGAGATCCCGGTTAGGTTTACCGGTGAGGACATTGACGAGGTGGCGGATTTTGCATCGATCTCTCGAGCGGAGCTGGTAAGCGTCTTTACTGCTGTTACATATCGGGTGTTCATGCTTGGATTCCTGCCCGGTTTTGCGTATATGGGAACGGTTGATCCCGGGATAAGGATGCCGCGACGGGATCAGCCGCGAAGCGCAGTTCCCGCCGGCAGCGTCGGGATCGCCGGTTCACAGACCGGAATTTATCCTATTCAGAGTCCGGGCGGCTGGCGACTTATCGGTCAAACCGAGGTCTCCCTTTTCTCGCCTGCGTCGAAGGATCCGTTTCGCTTTAGACCAGGAGATAGTGTCAAATTTATGTCTATTTAAGACCAATCGGATCAAAAAATAGCATCCTATATATGATGTGTAACATTAGCTGCCGCAAGCGCCGATTTGAGTGTACTTATAACTAAACCAGGTATCCTCACAACCGTCCAGGATCTTGGCCGGAATCGATATCGCCGATTCGGTGTAAATCCCAACGGCGTGATGGATCATGCGGCCGCCAGAATAGCTAATATTTTGGTGGGGAACGGCGAAAGCGCAGCAGTTTTGGAGATGCATTATCCAGCGGCCGAGATCGAGTTCGAGGACGAGGCCTTATCTATAATTTGCGGCGCCGACATGCGACCGGAGCTCGACGGCTCAGCAATCGAGAATTGGCGGCCGTTTGTCACGAAGACGGGAAGCGTCTTACGATTTAAGGGAAAAAAGACCGGGAACCGTTCATATCTTGCTGTTGGCGGCGGATTTCAAGTTTCGGAATGGCTCGGGAGTGCAAGCACAAATCTTCTTGCCAAATTTGGTGGAATCCGCGGCAGGCGACTTGAAGCGGGACAACGAATTGAATATATACGTTCTCTCATAGATCCGTCGACGGTCGGCTTACGATTATCCAATTCTCTTGTTCCCTCCTACAGCGATTTTCCCACCGTTCGCATAGTTGCCGGTGCCGAATTTGAGCGGCTCAGTAAAAAAACTCGCGGGAATCTATTGGATGGCAGCTTTGGTATTTCGGCAGATTCAGATCGCATGGGCTATCGGCTGAAAGGTGAAGCGATCGAGCTGGATAAAGATTTTGAGTTGGTTTCATCCGCTGTCGATAAAGGTACCATTCAATTGCTGCCGAATGGACAGCTGATCTTATTGATGGCCGATCATCAAACGACGGGTGGTTACCCGCGAGTGGGACACGTAATTAGCGCGGACATGCCGATCGCGGCGCAGCTTGGACCGGGCGATAAGATCACATTCGACCTTGTGACGATCGACGAGGCGCAGAAGGCCATCTGCCGATTCGAATTTGAATTGAACAAGCTCAAATGGGGCTGCCGACTGCGCAGGAAAATATTTTGATCGAAATATGATAGCCACAGTTGATCTAAATTGCGACATGGGCGAGGGATACGCCAGTGACACTGAGCTTATGGAGTTTGTGTCGAGCGTCAACATTGCGTGCGGTGCGCACGCCGGTGACCGCGATACCATGCAGCTCACAGTTGATAACGCATTACGTGCAAATGTCGCGATCGGAGCTCACCCGGGATTCGCCGACAGGATGAGTTTTGGCCGCAAGCGGATCGAGCAAAGCGAAGGTGAAATTTCTGCGTCGGTAACCTCTCAGATCAACGAGCTTCAGCAAGTATGCATTTCATCGGGGGCCCAGCTAAAGCACGTAAAGCCGCACGGCGCGCTCTACAATCTAGCGGCTACAGATATAGCCACGGCACGCGCCATCGTGCAGGCAGTGCGGGCGGTCGATCCGCAACTGATGTTATTTGGACTCGCAGGAAGCGAATTACTGCGTCAGGCTGAGGCCATCGAGCTGAGAGGGATATCAGAGGTCTTTGCCGATCGTACTTATCAAAATGACGGCACACTTACGCCTCGTACTGAGTCGAACGCATTGGTAACAAACGTCGATGAATCCGCTGAGCGAGCCCTGCGTATGGTCTTACAAGGGAAAATAATGTCGGCTGACGGGTTTGAAGTGGCGGTAAGGGCGGATACCATCTGTATCCACGGTGACGGCGAACATGCTTTGGTATTTGCTAAGACCATAAGGCGGACTTTGAATGAGAGTCAGATCGAGGTACGTTCGCCAATCGGCACAGTATAAATAAGGTCTAGAAGCCATGACCCGAAAAAATTTTACATCGGTGATCGCGGGTGCCGCGTTCCTGATGGCGACATCGGCCGTCGGCCCGGGTTTTTTGACACAGACGGCGGTTTTTACGGTCCAGCTCGGGGCCAGTTTTGGGTTCGTAATTTTGCTTTCGATCCTGCTGGACGTGATCGCACAGTTGAACATATGGCGGGTGCTTACGGTTAGTGGAAAACGCGCTCAGGTCTTGGCGAATGAAACGGTTGCAGGCAGTGGTTACGTGCTGGCCGGTCTTGTTTCGATCGGCGGACTCATTTTTAATGTCGGGAATATCGCGGGAACGGGTCTGGGCATTAATGTACTTTTCGGAGTGCCCGTTGAGATCGGGGCGTTGATAAGTGCCGCGATCGCGATCGGTCTGTTCGTCTTTAAAGAGGCGGGCCGCGCAATGGACGGATTCGTAAAGTTCCTTGGGATCGTAATGGTCCTTGTGATCTTTTATGTAGTAGTTGTTTCGCATCCGCCACTGGCTGAGGCTTCGATAAAGTCGGTCTTTCCGGACAAGATCGATGCGAGAGCTATCGTAACATTGGTCGGAGGCACGGTAGGCGGTTATATAACCTTTGCCGGTGCCCACCGGTTGATCGACGCCGGAGTCTCTGGAATTGGTGCACTTCCGCAGGTGAAACAGGGTGCAATGACGGGCATTGCACTAACCGGGGTCATCCGGATCCTACTGTTCCTCACTTCGCTAGGCGTCATTTCTCAGGGCTTTGTAGTCGACAGCGCCAATCCACCTGCATCGGTTTTCGAAAACGCTGCCGGGCTTATCGGCTATAAGTTTTTCGGAATCGTAATGTGGGCCGCGGCGATCACTTCGGTAGTCGGAGCAGCATTTACATCAGTGTCGTTCATTAAAACATTTCACCAGGATCTGGAAAAAAAAAGCAATTATCTGATCATCGCTTTTATCGTTGTTTCGACCTTGATCTTCCTGACGATCGGACGACCTGTTGCCGTGTTGGTCTGGGCGGGAACGGTCAACGGTTTTATTTTGCCGGTGGGATTGGCCTTGATCCTGGTCTCCTCACGTCGAACGTCTCTCCTAGGCGACTATCGTCATCCAAAATGGTTAACGGCCGCGGGGTGGGGCGTCGTTCTGATCATGACCTCATTCAGTATATTGACTTTGATCGAATCGGTGTCGAATTAATATGATTTTGTTATTGACGCGGCATCGTATTCATATAGATCTACATCTCAAACAAGTATGAAACGGACCAGTTTGCTTATTTTATGTGTTTCGATCCTGATCAGCGTTGGAAACGCCCAGTCCGGTCGTCGAATTACCAAACCTGTAGTCTCGCCAACGCCAAAAGCCGACGATGCCGTTGATTTTTCGGAATCGAAACCCGTTACAAAGCGGCCGGTATATTTGCGTCCGTCGCTGCAGAGAGAAAGCACTTCTAACTCTTCGGTAACGGGAGCCGCGACCGAAGTGCCTAAGATCATTGAGGGTGAAGAAGCACTATCGATCGAGACCAATCTGATAACGATTCCAGTTTCGGTTTTCGACCGGTTCGGGCTGTACGTGCCGAACCTGCGGCAGTCCGATTTTAAGATCTTCGAGGAAGGAGAGGAACAAGAGATCGCATATTTCGGCACGTCCGAAAAGCCGTTTACGGTCATTCTCTTGTTGGACACCAGTCCTTCGACCGAATATAAGATCGAGGAGATCCGTCGTGCGGCCATCGCATTTGTCGACCAGCTTAAATCGCAGGACAAAGTAATGGTCATCGAATTTGACGGCAACGTGCATGTTTTGACCGAGCCGACAGGTGACCGAATGGCGATCTATAAGGGAATAAACCGTGCTGATTTTGGCGGAGGAACCTCCCTTTATGATGCGGTAAATTTCTCACTTTCAAAGCGTCTGAGCAAGATCGACGGCCGAAAGGCGATCGTGCTCTTTACCGACGGGGTTGATACGACCTCGCGAAAGTCGAATTATGACTCGACGCTTGGACTGGCAGAAGAATCGGACGCTCTGATTTTCCCGATCTACTACAACACGTTTTTTGATACAAATCGCGGCTCCGGGAGAATCGGCGGCGGTTTCCCATTTCCCAATATAGGTTATCCGGCACCCGGTACCACATCGGCCGAATACGCGTTAGGCCGAAAATATCTCGACGAGCTGGCTCAATACACGGGCGGCCGTGTTTTTCGTCCGGAAGCGACGCCGGGCGGTCTGACGGCAGCGTTTGAAGGGATCGCCGAAGAACTAAGGCGCCAGTACAACATCGGATATATACCGAAAAAAGACGGCAAACCAGGCCAGCGAAAACAGATAAAGGTCAGGGTCGACAGACCGAACCTTGTGCTTCGTGCAAGGGACAGTTACATCGTTGGGAGCGGCAAATAGAGCAATTTGGAGAATTGCCCCAGACCGCAGTTCAAATTCAATTTTCGATAAGCCTGAGGTAGACGGCGGGATCTACATTGCCGCCGCTAACCACAAGACACACCTTTTTATCCCGGAATGTATCAGGATATTCAAGCAGCGCCGCGAGTGTTAAAGCGCCGGTCGGTTCAACCTTCAGATTAGCAAGATCAAAATAAAGCCGGACAGCATGAGCAATTGTATCGTCGCCTACCTCAAGTATATCGGCGGCACCGTCTCTAATGATCGGCCAGTTAAGCTGTCCAACAGAGATGGTCCGGGCGCCGTCGGCCAAGGTCAGCGGCTCGGACTCGTTGGCGACGATATATCCCGCCTTTAATGAGCGTGCAGCATCATTGCCGAGACGCGGTTCGATTCCGATAACCTCAGCATGATCATCAGTTTCTCTCAGTCCGGTAATGATCCCTGAGATCAATCCGCCGCCTCCCACCGGTGTCAGGATAATATCGAACCCTTTCGAGGCGAGTTCACGTCCAAGCGTTGCATTGCCGTCGATC
>JBDTMQ010000375.1:0-3604 GCA_039934155.1 Acidobacteriota bacterium
CTAGAAAGCGATCTGAACTGGATCGATGGCGGGCACAATTTATCCCTTGCGATAGGCCTCGCTTTCAATAGAACCGGCCTTTCCCGTCCGCCTGAGGCGATCTATGTCCGAAACTGATGACGCTCGTCGCGATCGGATGTTTATATCGATCGACGCTGCCCGCAAAGAAGACGTCTCCGCTATCATCAAGATCTCATCGGAAGGCGGACTGAGCGAGTGGAGTTCGGCAAGTTATTTGGCAGAGATCGAGCGAACGGACTCAATTTTCTATACGGCATCGAACGCCACCGGCAATATCGTAGGCTTTTTATGCGGCCGGACCGCGGCTGCCCCTGATAAAGAGGAGTCGCTAGAGGCATGGATCTACAATGTGGGTGTGTTCGTGGAGTATCGCGAGCGGGGCGTGGGATCGACATTGATCAGGGCTTTCTTCGATCGGTGCCGTTCGCAAGGCGTTGATTCGGCGTGGCTGGAAGTGCGAAAAAATAACGCCAGGGCCATTTCATTCTATCGTGGGCATGACTTCCGGGAGGTCTATTCTCGTGCAAATTTTTACACAGATCCAGCCGATGACGCGTTGATCCTTTCGGCAAGAATAAACCTTAAAGCTTGAAACTGCGGAGGGTTTTGAGATAACATCAGGTTGAACCTCAGAAACCGTTTGATCACCGGCCGAAAAGGGTTCTAAATTGAAAAGTGAGGACTAAACGTTATGGACATGTCGACGTCTGATTCTGTCAGAGATGAACTAATAAAGACCAACCCCGCATTTCGTGATTTGGTTCACCAGCATCAAAATTATGAAGAAAGATTGGATGAGCTTGGCCACCTGACTTACCCTAACGACGATGAACAGATCGAGGAAACCACACTAAAGAAAAAGAAATTACAGATCAAAGACGAGATTTATGCAATAATGCACGAGTATTCGGTTTCGCATTAAGCGAACCGGCAAACTATTAAGAAGATGGCGGCTGTTCTCGGTCGCCTTTTTTATTAGACGTACAGTCCGTAAACGAAAATCTGTTCAGCTTGTCGGCAACTATGGCCGCAAACCCTGTGCTGCCAACTATTAAAGGTGCCGATATGGCTTCGTCGGTGTCAGACAAAGAGACCTGGTTGATTACGCGGCCGTTTTTTAGATCTAACAGAAAAATATCGCCGCTGGAAGAGTCTCCGATCAAGATCAGATCGTTCGTCACGGTCGGCGCGCCGGCGATACGGCCCGGCAGCCGCCGTTTCCATATCACATTCCCGTTTTTCGTTGCGAGCATATAGACGAAATTGTCGTAAGACGTTGCCAGAATTCCGGCTTGTGTTCCGAGAAGCGCCGAGAATCGAGCGCCTTTCTTGAACCTCCACTCGCTCGAATCACTTAGTTTTGAGTAAAGTTCGACGTTTCCGCGTTCATCGGCAAGCATAAGATTATCTTCCGGCAGAAGCGCAATGGCCGCAATAGGAAAGGAAAATTTCCGGGCTGCTAGGAGCTGTCCATCTGATCCGGAAATTATATTCATGTGATATTTATCGCCCACGAGTGCGATCCTATTGCCGAGAACAGCCGGTTGGGCTGTTACCGCCTGATGAAGGGGCAAGATCCAGCGTTCGGTTCCGTCAGTTTCGGAATAAGCAGCAACCGTACCGCCATCACCGATCGTGATCAGCGACCCGCCCTGATGGTCAAGCCATACGTGGGATGAATAAGGCATCATTATTCCCCACACGGTCACGCCCGTACGCAAGCTGACAGCCCGCAGCCGACTGAACGGTGGATCCTGACCGTTCCCTCGAACTTCGTTAGTAGCAACATAAACGACGTCGCCGTGAACGAACGGTTCCGAGGATATCTCGCCGCCCAACTCTGCCGACCAAAGGTCTTTGCCAAAGTTGCTGTCGACCGCCTGTAGAATGCCTGAGCGGCCCGCAACGAGAAGAATCCGGCTGTCAGCGCCAGCGGTCGCGGAAGATCGATCGGTAAGGCGCCTTGACCAGCATTGTTTGATCGGAGTTGAGAATTTGTCTGAATCGGACCTGTCCTGAAATGCCGTTACCTGCACACCGTTAGTAATCCAGAAAAAACTGAAGGCGATCAGGAAGAGAGATCGAAGTTCGAATAATTTCATGAGGTAAGAGATCGGAAATCCTATCTAGATCAAGCAAACCCGGACAAAAGGTCAATTCTAGCACGCCTGACTTGACCGTTATGGTTGATGACGGTATTATCCGAAAAAGTTCGCCATTAAATTAGGGATAAGGGAGACGACTACTCAGCATGTCTTTTAATAAGATCACGATCATTGGGAATTTGGGCCGAGAACCCGAGCTAAGATATACACCGCAGGGCACTGCCGTTTGCAATTTTTCGATAGCCACCAATGAAAAGAAACGCGACAAGTCTGGCGAAATGCAGGATGTTACCACCTGGTTCAGGGTCACACTTTGGAGCAAGCAGGCCGAGAATGCGGCGAAGTATTTAAAAAAGGGAAGTTCCGTTTATATCGAGGGACGCCTCAGGGTCGAGGATTGGACCGACAGGGAAGGAAAAGAGCGTTATACGCTCGAAGTGCAGGGAAGCGACATGCAGTTCATCGGCTCGGCAAGGTCCGATGAATTTTCGGGCGAAAGCCCATCTGAGGCCGAATTTGCCGGCCCCGCCGACAACTCAGGCGCCGCGTTTGCGCAAGCTCCCAAAAATGACGACGATATTCCTTTCTAGATAACAGAAACGGGACGTGCAAAGGGATCTAAAATTCTATCCGAAAAACAGTATTAAACCCATTCGCCCATCCGGCGAAACTTTTCAAACCTGCTGTTGAGTAGTTCATTTTCGTCCAACTTTTCTAGTTCTTTTAGATTCTTAACAAGCGTCTTTTTCAGGGTCTCGGCTATCCTTTGATAGGTACCGCTCTTTTTTCTGTTCGAACCGTCATTTTCGGCGATCTCCCAGGCCTTTTCTTCCGGGATGATGTCGTCGATGAGGTTGAATTTTTTCAGTTCGTTTGCGGTAAGCTTCAAAGCGTCCGCGGCAAGATCGGCTTTAGTAGAGTCTTTCCATAGGATCGCGGCACAGCCCTCTGGCGTGATCACCGAGTACACTGCGTTTTCCATCATTAATACTCGGTCACCGATACCTATCGCCAAGGCTCCGCCTGACCCGCCTTCACCAAGGACAACGATCATTATCGGGACCTTTAATCCGGCCATCTCACGTAAATTATACGCGATAGCCTCCGCCTGCCCGCGTTCCTCTGCATCGATGCCGGGATACGCTCCAGGGGTATCGACAAATGTGATTATCGGCCGACCAAATTTCTCAGCCATTTTCATTGCCCGCAGGGCTTTTCGATAGCCTTCAGGCTTTGGCATACCAAAATTTCGATGACGACGCTGGTTAAGGTCACGGCCCTTCTGCTGACCCACAACTAAAACTTCTTTACCATCGAGATTAGCGAATCCGCACACCATCGCCGGATCGTCAGAGTATCGACGGTCGCCGTGAATCTCCAAAAAATTGTCAAAAATGGACGTAAATAGGTCCAGTGAATAAGGCCTTTCAGGGTTTCTTGCCGCTTGAACTCTCTCAAATGCCGGTCTTTGATCTTCT
>JBDTMQ010000376.1:0-2089 GCA_039934155.1 Acidobacteriota bacterium
CGTCGTGCCGAACATTCCTTTGCGGGCTTTTTCCTTTATTACGGCTTCGGTTTATAGTTTTTAATACCCGGTCGAAAAGTCTTCGCGACAGGGATGTAATGAACGACGGCGATAGTAAACGAGATATTCCGCATGCGATATTCACCGAGAGACCTGGTGCGAAAGATCGGCCGCTTCCCACAGCGGATCAGGCGCGGACTATCGGAATATCGTTATTTTGCATATTTAGCGGTTCTTGGGCCAGGGATCATCGCCGCTAACTCCGGTAACGAAGCAAGCGGCATAGCAACATATTCGACCGCCGGCGCGGTATACGGATATACGCTCCTTTGGGCGTTCATTCCGATGACGATCTGTTTCATCATCGCGCAAGAGATGTGCGTCAGAATGGGTGTCGTTACAGGTCAGGGACTCGCAGATCTTATCCGCGAACAGTTCGGCGTTCGATGGACCGCCCTGGTGATGCTTGCGTTGGTGATCGCGAACGCGGGCATTATTGTTGCTGAATTTGTTGGCATTGCTCAGGCTTCGGAACTTCTGGGTGTCTCGCGCTTTGTTTCGGTGCCGATCACAGCTCTTGTTGTTTGGTGGCTTGTTGCAAAGGGCAGCCCAAAAAGGATCGAACAGATCTTTTTGTTGATGTCCCTCGTTTTTTTGACATATATCGTGTCGGCCTTTATGGCAAAACCCGAATGGTCGAGGGTGGCAAAAGAATTCGTCACGCCCAGCTTTTCACTCGATTCAGGATATCTGTTCACGGTAATGGCTTTGATCGGCACGACTATAACGCCTTTCATGCAGGTATTCGTACAGAGTTCGGTGGTCGAAAAGGGTCTCGACAAGGAAGACCTGGGGCTGGCGCGGGCGGACGCGATCATCGGTGTAATTTTTGCGAACCTTATCGCCGCCTTTATTGTAATTTCAACCGCCGCGACGTTACATTCACAAGGGGTCAAGCTCAACGACGCTGCGGACGCGGCTTTGGCACTTGCACCGGTCGTCGGCGAATACGCAAAATACCTCTTTGCTATAGGGCTTTTTGGAGCGTCGATGATAGCAATGGGCGTTCTACCTCTGGCGACTGCATATTCAGTGAGCGAGGCACTCGGATTCGAGAAGGGCCTCTCCCGGTCGTTTCGCGAAGCGCCGATTTTCTTGGGCACATTTTCGGTACTGATCTTTCTCGGCGCGGTCGTCGCGCTGATCCCGGGAATTCCGCCGATCAAACTTTTGGTGCTGACACAGTGTGTTAACGGCCTTTTACTGCCGGTGCTGCTCGCCGCTATTGTGTCGCTGGCCAGCAATCGAGAAATTATGGGCGCTTATAGTAATACCTTTGTGTTCAACATTATCGCCTGGGCGATGACGGCAATCGTCTCGATCTTATCGTTGTTGTTGATTGGGAAAACGATTGCTGATATTTTTGTAGCCTAATATATGTCCTCCGCCGGTCTTCAGAAAAAAGCACTATTTTTCGTAGTTTCTTCGGGCATTGTCGCGCTTGTTCTGGTTTTGATGCCTCTGGTAGAAACGCTGCTTCAAGGGTATCTCGCATCACAATTCGGACTCATCCTCACGCCCGAGGGAAAGGTCGTCGCGACGGACGGCAGCCTTCCGGGTATGATGACCGAGACGTCTATCTCGCTGATCGTAAATATTCTGCACATTCTAAAGGTCTTTCTGTGGATGGCGTTGATAATCTCGATCGTTAGGTTTCTGGGGCATCTGATATTGACAACGGTCTTTCGCTCCTCGAGCCAGTCTGAGATCTCATCGCTGGTCCGTACCGTTCTGTCGATCGTCATTTACATCGTCTCTTTCTTTATAATTTTTCAGTCTCAATATCCTAGCGTTCAGCTCGCGCCGCTGTTTACCGGTTCAACGATCATAGGTATCGTCGTCGGTCTTGCGCTTCAGGATACACTCGGGAATTTGTTTGCCGGGATCGCGCTCCAGGCTGATCAGCCGTTTCAGGTAGGCGACGTGGTGACGATCTCTAACCGTGGCTCGGGTGTGATCGAAAGTGTGTCGTGGCGCGGCGTCAAGATACGCACCTTTCATAACAAGCTGCTCGTAATGAGCAATGCTG
>JBDTMQ010000377.1:0-3504 GCA_039934155.1 Acidobacteriota bacterium
CCTTTCTCATCGATCTCGATCGACTTAATGATCCATTCCAGATCGAATACGCCGTATTTCACGCCTGTCATCAGACTGTCACGAAGCAGATAGTCCATACGATCGACATCGAGCTGTGAGGATACGAGCTGGGCAAGCGCCAGCGGTCGGAATGTGCCCTGAATGATATCAGCGACACGTCGGGGCAGCTCGGTCGAAAATTCTCGAAGCAGTCGTCCGATCCCCGTCTCGCTGCTCAAAAGCGCTTCGACGGTAAAATCCTCATGATGAAAGCCCAGGATCGGTTCGATGACATGTGAGAACGCGCCATGGCCGACATCGTGCAGAAGTGCGGCTATCCTCACCGCCGTTCGATCGTCATTCGAGATCGAATATTTGGATCCAAGTTTTTCCAGTATTCGGGTCGCCAAGTGAAAGGCGCCCAGGCTATGCGTAAAGCGTGAGTGCTCGGCGGCCTGATATGCAAAGTGGGCCAGGCCAAGCTGACGAACGCGCCGAAGCCTCTGAAATTCGGGGGCGTCGATAAGCCGTGCCGCAAGCGCTCCCTCGGGCGAATCGATCTTTACTCGAATAAGGTTATGAACTGAATCGCGGTAGTTCCGCTCGACAGACGACATACCGAGTTTTGCTGGGTTTTGAGTTCTGAGATCGTTTGACGTATCCGGCCCGCATCCTTGGCATTCGGATCCTGCTGGACATAAGCCTCGAGTTCCGTCACGGCTTGCTTATTAAGGTGTTTTGCCATATAAATTCCGCCCAGATACCGATGAAGCAGGGGAAAATTCTTATCGCCCTTTAGGACCTTAGCCAGCTCCATTTCCTTTTGAGCCGCATCAAGATCGTTTTTTTGAATGAACAACAATCCGAGGTAATATCGGGGCGTAACGGCCGACGGGCTAAGTTCTGCTGCCTTGGTCAATTCTTTCTGCGCTTGGGGAAACTCGCGCATGTTGAGCAGACAGACGCCGTAATTCAGTTGAGCTTCGGCATCGGTCGGATCGTAAGTGACGGCCATACGGAATTCGGCGGCAGCCTCGTCAAGCTTGCCGGCCAGCAAAGATAATTTTCCCAGGGCAGCGTGCGGCGGCGCAAAGCTCGGATATAGCTCGATGGCTTTTTTAAATTCCGCCGTGGCCTCTGTTATTTTATTTTCTTTGACCAGCTCCAGGCCATTCTGATACCTGGAAATAGCAGCTCGCGGTACCTGGGCCCATCTTGCATTGACGACCTCATTTTTTAGAGGGGCGGCCCCGCGTTTGAACTGAAGATAGATAGGAAGGGTCGAAACCTTTGGAGTCGGTACCACCCTGACGACGGTTTGAACTTCAACATCTATCGTGATATATTCTCGGGCTACTTCGAAGGCGTCACCTGCGTTGACGATCACAGTATAGTTTCCGGGAGCCAAAGCCTGAAAAGAGTATCCGCCATTGCGATCGCAATAGACTTTAAGTGAACCAAAGTTGGTGCTTTGCAGCTCGACCTCGATCGGAGAATCAAAACTTTTGCCGTTGGGCATATAGATGCGTCCCCTGATCTCATGTATCCCTCCCGTACCTGTTGAATTCCTGCCTTGTGCCAAAACCGGCAGCGAGCAAAAAGCGGCGAGAAAAACAAAAACGGCAGCGAAGAGAAATCTGGATCGCATAACATCAACTCCCGGACTGTTCTGAAGTGATACCAAGTTTAACAGAAAACCATATCGGCGGAAACAAAAAAGCCGGAAGGAACTTATGTCCTTCCGGCATCAAAATGTTCTAAACGACCTTTCGGGCTATTAGAAGCTGAATTTCGCACCGAGCCTCAGAGCCGACGGATACTGGAAAATAAGGCCCGAACCGAAGAACGGATTTGAAACCGGCGGGATGCCGGCGACGCCGCTGTTAATCAGGAATGTCTGATCCAGCGTAACCGCTCTTTGTGAATTCAGGGCATTGAACCAGTCTGCCGTAAAGCGGAGCTGCATCGACTCAGAAAGCTTGATCGGTACATATGCTCCAAGATCAAGATTATAGGTCGTCGGTGTGCGGTTCTTGCCAACCGCGCTTGTTACGCCGAATGAATCAGCACCCAAATCGGGGATTATAGAAGTTCCACGCGGATTCAGGAATCCTTCATTGTTGCCGTACACGGGGTGCGGGATCAATGCGTTGAACGGAATACCGGACTGGATGTAGAAGTTGCCCGAGACAACCAACCACCACGGTGTCTGGTAAGAGCCGTTGAACTTCAACTGATGCGGACGATCGTTCGGAAGGCGTCCGTAGGTGTTAGCGAGCAGGCTGACCAGATCGAACAGCGATGTGATGTTCGGGTCGGACTGGCCGTTGTCGTTACGGAAGAGACCTTCGTAGTTGCCGATCAGGCTCGAGTACACGTACGAGGCGTTGAAAGAATAGTTATTCGAAAAACGTCGGTTGAGCGTGAACTCAAGACCGCGATAGAAACGGCGGGCACGGCCGAAACATCCGATCGAAGGATTGCTGCAAGCGAGATATTCGGTGTTGCCAAATTGACCACCTGCACCACCCGGAGCGATCGGTTCGCCCGGATTGAACAGGAAGTAGTTATCGCCGTCGTCAAATGAACCGTCTTCGATAACCGAACCCTGAGCACGGTAAACACCGCGAGCACCAAAGGTCAGGTTGCTTGCGAGTTCGTGTTCAAAGCCGAGGGTCCATTCGTTAACTGTCTGCGGTTTCAGGCCCTCGTCGATCGGTGTTGCACCCGCACCCAGATTCCGGCTTGAAAAACCAGTCGCCAGAGCTGCGGTAAACGGAGCATTTACGCGGTTAACGTTAAAGTTCTTATCGGTCTGGCTGCCGCCGCCGCCTGCGCGAACGTTGATGTCGAGCGGGATCGGAGTTTCAAGGAAGCGGGCATAATTCGCAAACACTTTCGTTTTGCCTTTGCCCCACGGATCCCACGAGAAACCGATACGCGGCTGCAGATTGTCGAACCAATTATTCAGCTTGATGTAGCTGCCGCCGTCGGCATTGCTGGCTTGCTGGTAATCCCAGCGGACGCCAATGTTGAATTGAAGGTTCTTGACCACACGCCAGTCGTCCTGAACATAAAAGCTTTCGACATCCGTCTCGGTCTTTGCGTCAAGCGTGAAATCACGGACGCGGGTAGTGGTGCGGACAAGGAAAGGATTATTCAATGCTTCGGCAGCGGTGATCGGGCCGATCGTGATACCAGTGATTCCAGCTGGCAGATTGGCACCGAGGCCGCTAAGGATCCCGGCTCCAACGCTGGCGCCGCTTGCCGACTGGGTAACCGGGCAAACGATCTGTGTTCCGCGAGTGGTACAAACGGTCCAGTTATTGGTAACGCGTGAAGCACCGATCGAGCGATTGTCAAGATCCGTACCGTTGCTGGCCGGAACGTTAAGCGGATTCGCATAAACGTTGCTTGTTCCGGTTGACGTCTGGAAGATGTCATACTTGTTTCGATAAAACTCGAAACCATATTTGATCGTGTGCTGATCCCAGATATTCTGGA
>JBDTMQ010000378.1:0-17091 GCA_039934155.1 Acidobacteriota bacterium
CAACCGCCGCACTAGACGAATCTGTAACGGTTCCCGTCACACGCGATGTTGTGCCCTGCGCGTAGTAGGTGCGATCAAACGCAAACAGCAAAGCTGCAAGAACCAATGCCACAGCAAACGGTTTTTTGGCCATCTTTACTCCTCCAAGTCAAATTTTTATATAAAGATTCCTGATGAAAAAAGAACTAACGAATAGAAACGATTATGTAAGATAACACAAATTTAAGAAAGTGTTAACAAACTTAGGGGATTTTGCGAGGTCTTTTGAATTATTTTTTATAGGCGACGAGCGTGCCTTTTGAGCCGACTGCCCAGCCGTATTTTTTGAACATAAAAAGGCCGTAAAGGTGCGACGTGGTGCCGCTTTCCTGGCGCAGCCAGCTTTGGCCCTTGTCGCCCGAGCGAAGTATCGTTCCGCCGTATCCGACGATCCATCCATTTTTGTCATCGGCAAAGTCGACCCGCATGAATTTGCCTGTAAAACCCGTGCCGACCTTTTGCCAATTGAGGCCGCCGTTCTCGGTCCTAAGGATCATACCGGCCTCGCCAACCGCATAGCCCTCATCATCATCCCTGAAGTCGACATTGAAAAGCGCGCTTTTTGTCCCGGAATTCTGCAGCCGCCAGTTGACGCCGCCGTCGGTCGTCGCCAGTATCACGCCGCGGTCCCCGACGATCCACCCGTGCGACGAGCCGTTATAGTCAAGGTGAAAAAGCTCGGTCTTGGACGGAACAATGATCCGCCGCCAGGTCTCGCCGCCGTCATTGGTTCGCATTACCAGCGAGTCGATGACCTCGTCCTTTGAATTGAGGACCGAGCCGACCACCAGGCCGAGCTTCTTGTCGGCAAAGCGAATACTAAGAAACTCGGGCTTTCCGCCGCGAAAGTCGATGGCCCTGAAAATAACCGTTTCGCGCCAGGTCGCGCCCCCGTCCGAGGTTATAAAAAGCTTTCGTCCGGCGACCAGATAGCCGTTCTTTTCGTTCCGAAAATAGATCTCGTTAATATCTTCCTTTGCGTTGAGCTCGTATCTTTCCCAGGTCGCGCCGCCGTCCGACGTTGACGCCAGATAGCCGTTATCGCCCGCGACCCAGCCTTTTTCCGGCGAAGTGAAATAGACGGTCACAAGATCGTTCGGTGTGCTGGCGGCGTTTAAATGCCAGTCAGACTGGCCGTAAGCCGAAACACAAAACAATAAGACGACGCAGAACAAGGGGAACGAAAGGAAACGCGGCACTCAATATCCTCCGGAGTAAGATGTCTATAAATATAATATGTTTCCCCCGTTTAATCACGCGGCAGCCCGCCAACGACAGGCCGCCGCATCTGACAAAGGCTTATTCCGTTACTTTATAGACCCTATTATTCCAGACCACCGTAACCGCACGACCGAGTGCGAAATAGCGTGCAAGCTCCGGCTGTTTCTCGACCAGATCGAAGTATTCGGTACTCGCAAACTTAACGGAAACGAACGGAAGACTCAGACCGTCGGAGTATTCCGAATCGGTCCAGACACCTGACCTGTTAAAGAAATTCTTGTTTGCGACAAAGCGGTTCGCCGCTGTGTTGCCGATTATTACCTGCTCGTCTTTGTCGACTCCGTCAGCGACGATCGACGCATTCGACTTCGCCGAATTTTGCTGAACGCTCTGGCGAACGGCGCCGGCACCCGACTGTTCGCGCAGTGCGGAAGGCGCCGCCTTGGCCAATGCCCTGAACCTTTCGGAATCCTTCGGCGCTGTAACAAAACTGCCGTCGTCGGCCAGATACGAAGTGTATGGTGTGACGATGCCGTATCGCGTGCCGAGATCGGCCACCTCATCTTTCAACTCTTTAGTCTCGCCGTTGATCCGAATCTGTTCGACCAGCCAGCCGACGCGGCGGCTTGCCCACAAACGCGGAAGAAAGTCGTTGGCCTCGTCTTTAAGCGGGAAATCCAGCTCGTCAAATTTGTACCGTTTCGCGGTTCGTCCGCTCGAGCCGGTCAAAACTATCGACGCGTTTTGCAGATCGGAATCGTTCGTATATCTGCCGATCAGTACCATCTGTGACCCCTTGAATAGATCGGTGTACTTACGCGGATAAACAAGATCGGTCTTGATGTTCCCAAGGTCGAGCGAAATATCCGAAAGCACCGGCGAGCTGACACGTGTGAAAAAGTTCGATACCTTGACCTCTAGATCTTCTTTAGGCTGAACGTAATCGGAAATGCCGGAATTCTCCGATCCGATCCTGTCGAGCAGCGCCGTATTAACGTCATATCCGAAGCCGAACGGAAAGATCCTGACGTCGAGCTTTCGCGACTTATTCAAATTTGCAATTATTTTGTCGACGTCCGATTCGCCGACCGTAGGCAGCCCGTCGGTCATAAAAACGAGCATCTTTGGCCGGCTGTCGCTTTCGAATTGCTGCAGCGACGCAATCAGAGAATCGTTGATATTCGTGCCGCCCGACGGCTTTAATGCGTTTACGAAAGTCTCGCCCCGCCGCTTTCCAGCGGCATCGGCAGCGATCAGCCGTCGCTCCATCAAATGCTCTTCGCCGGCAAAGCCGATCACGTTGAAGCGGTCCTGAACCCGCAGCGAACGGATCCCAAACAAAAGCGCGGCGCGTGCCTTTTCCATTTTTCCTTCGTCCGCCATGGACCCGCTTGTGTCTAGAACAAAAACAATGTCTTTTCCGACGATCTCTCTTTCAGCAAGGTCATCTTTTGGCGACATCATCAATAAGAAGTAGCCGTCTTTGCCCGCCTCGCGATAGCTCATCAGCGACATGCCGACATCCGCTTCGGAAAGCGTGTAAAACAATTGCAGATCGTTGTCGTTCTCTGTCGATTCAAAGCTAAGCTCCGCCATGCGTTCGCCTTGGCGGCCGATATCGATCTTGTGCGACGGCGAATAGATATTGCGTATCGACCCCTTGGCTTCGATCGTGATCTTGCCCGAAACGGTTCCGATCTTTCCCTGCTGTGCCGATCTCCGGCCTTCGACGCCGGAGGCCGGACCGGACCAGAGATTCCTGCCTGCCCCTAACGGATATCGATAGGCGACCGTACCCGATTCGGCTTTCAGGGTTTGTGAAAAAACAAGTTCGAGTTTTTTGTCGGAATTAGGCGGGATCGGAAAGATAGATGCCTGAAAAAGGTCCTTCCCGGCGTACTCGAGCAAACCCGGATCTTTTTGACGGCGAACGATCGCGTCATAGATCCGCCGTGCCTCTTCACGGCTGCGAATTTCGCCCGTCAGTTTCTTCCCGTTCTCCCAGATCGAAAATTCGACTATCGCCGCGGTTTCAGGTATCGGAAAGAAATAGGTTCCTTCCAGCGTGTACGGCGTGTCGTTTCGAAATACCTGTTCGACCCGTGTCGTCGCGACCTGCTGCACGATCTTTGTATCGAGCTTGATCGATTTAACGGGCAGCACGTTCGGCAGCGGCGGCGGAACCGGACGCGGCCGGCAGGGCCTGAGGTCGCACACGATCGGAACGATCACTCCCTGGCCGCGGGCCGTAACCGTGAACAAAACCGAGGGTAGAATGATGAGCGAAGCGATCGCGAAAATTGCTGATCTCATAAGATATAGACTCCTGAATTAAAGGTCGGCCAGCGGGGAAAATACTGGATCATGTTATCTGAACGCACGACCCTTACATCGCTTGCATCGGACCGCAAATAAAAAAAAGCAAACGCATTGGACGATGCGTTTGCATAAAAGAGGAGGATTGTTGCTTGGGTACCTTTTAATTACCGGGCTCATCCGCGAGCGCCGTATCAATATCTTTTTCGAGTTTTATTCTGAGCTTTTCGACCAGCGCGTCAGCGCTTCTGAGATTAAGCTCGACCGTTCCTTTTGTCCGCTGTATCTCGAGCAAAAGGTTTTGTAAATTTCCTCTCTCTGCCTCGAGGCTTTTCTTTTTGGCTTCACGCAGCTCTTCAGGCCGAAGCGTTCCGGCGAATGAGATCTGGCGTTCAATGACCTCGGGCCTCAAATCGTACTGGAGGCCGTCCATTTTGGTCCTTATCGAGTTCTCTTTTTCGATCATTTCCCAGAGCTGTTTCCTGAGAGATTCGGCTCTTTGTTCAGCCCGCGTCAGAATATCCAGATTCAGCAGCAGACGCTTTTGCTTAGTGTCGTAATCATTTCGCTTGTCGCTTTCCAGCATTCTCAGCCGATTGCCAAGCTCTTCGATCTTTCTCGCGGCATCGTCGCTCGCAAAAGTAGTTCCGGTTGTCGGCGGTTTGACCGGTTCTGAGACCACCAGCGAATTCTGATCCGGAAAATCCTCGGCCCGGCTGATGATCTGCGGTTCGGTCAGCGTCTGCGTCACGCTCGATGGCTTTACGGTCTGCCGTTTCTTACGAGGTTTCTGTGCGTCGACCGAAACAACGCCGCATAGAACAACCGCGGCGAACAAACCAAAAACCGTCAAATTCGAAATACGGGAAAAATGCCATTTCATATCTTATTTGCCTCTCTGATCGTTCCCGGACCTTTTGTCCGGAATCAGATCGCCCGTTACGAGCTCGACGACATTTTTTGCGATCCCGACAAGAGGAACCGCGTCAAGGCCGGAGTTCACGATCCCTTTTACGACGCCCTTCCTTTTAATGTCGTGACCTACCAGGCCGACCACGATCACCGTTCCGCCGAAAGGCACCATTTTCGCGAGCCGCTTGGCGACCTGCCATCCCCCAGCGTGCAATAATTTCCTGCGTATTCCGTGTTTTTTCTGTGTCATCGATCAAAAGTAAAGTAACTTGCTTTATTTTGATGACGACACCATACTTTTATATGCACGCACATTATTTATAAAAGTTGCAAAAACTTCTGATATGACCTTGAGTGTTTCGGATCTCACCGTCAGCCTCGATGGCCGTCCCGTGTTATCAGATATCACGCTTCGCGTCGAAAGCGGTGAGGTGTTTGGTTTTTTCGGGGCGTCAGGCTCCGGAAAAAGTGTGCTGCTTCGAGCTGTGTCGGGCGAATTGAGTCCGGATCGCGGCGAAATTACGGCCGTGTCCCCTGAGTTTCCGGCCGAGCCGTCAGGCGGCGGCCTTTTCGGGTGGCTAAAGCATAACAGAACACGGGCGGATGCAACAGGTAAAATTCGTTTTGAGACGGTCCGCGACGCGGCCGAAACGGCCTCCGGCGTACTTTTGCTGGACGATCCCTTTCGTGGGATGGACGGCGCGCAGCGTGCCGCCTCGATCGACACCCTCCGCCGCAACGCCCGCGAACGAGGCGTTACAGTGATCATCGCTTCAAGCGATTATTCGGAAATGTTGGCCGCCTGCGATCAGGTCGTGGTCCTTGATGCCGGACGAATGATCCAGATCGGCAGCCCGCGAAGTGTCTATGACGAACCCCAAACAGCTTCTTCGGCGTCTCTGACCGGCCCCAACAATATTTTTCAGGCACGTCGGTTGTCGTCAAGCAAATCCGAACTTCCCGAGTTTCAGACGATAGACGGCGAACACCGCATTTTTGCCCGTCGGCCCGAAGGCCGCGACCTCGGTCCGCTGAATCAAAATATCTCGCTCGCCATTCGGCCGGAACAGATATCGATCTCTTTTGGAGCGTCGTTTCCCGAAGACAACCTCTTAAAAGCCGATCTCACCGCGATAACGTTTCAGGGGCCGACTACTCTGCTTTCGTTGAATGCCGGCGGCCTGACGCTCGACGCGTTGGTTCCGCGGGTTGTCGGTCTTGAGATAGGCAGCGAATGCATGCTTGGCTTGCCACCAGACAGGATACAAGTCTTTCGCAATTGAAAAAGGCGGGCCGAGAGGCCCGCCTTTTTAATGATACTCCCCAACCTATTCAAACGTTCGGCACCAGTACGACCTGTATGCGCCGGTTCTTCGCCCGATTGGCATTGGTCGTATTCGGCGCGACCGGCAGCCCCGAGCCCATTCCCTTGGCCTCTATGCGGCTTCCATCTACACCATAAGCCGTCAGTCTATCCGAAAGCGCTTTCGACCGTTGGTCAGTAAGGTCCTGCAGTTCCTGCGGTGTGCCCCGGTCGTCGGTGTGTGCCTCGATAACGATCTTGTAATCCGGATTCGCGGCAAGGATCTCGCCGAGTGAAGATATCTTTGTATCAGCACCGACCGCGAAATTGCTCGTTCGCGGAGCTGACCACCAATTTTCGGGAAGGGTCAGAATAACTCCCCGCTCATTTTTGGATACCGAGCCGAATTTGCGGAGCGAATCCATAAATGTCGGCACATTAGCCAGCAGACTATTCATCCGCTGTTCCCGCGAACGCTGCTGATCGTCGGCACGCTTCTCATTCTCCATTGACTCGATACGGGCCTTTGCATTATCGGCTTCGACCCTTGTCCGGCCTAGCTCTTCGCGAAGCCGCCCGTTCTCGTCCCTCAGTTCCTTGAGCTGAGTAATATAATTTGCGACGTCTCGCTGTGACAGCTCGCGGCCCCGCGTTTCGTCCGCCAACTGGGCCTTCAGCTCGGCGATCTGATCCAACGCATCAGAATACTTGTTTTCAGCCTGCCGCATCTCGGCGTCGGCGCGAGTTCGCTCGTTGCGCTTTTCGCGTGCTTCTTTTCTAACCAGTGCCGTTGTTTCGGCCTTGACCGCGGCTGCTATCGCCTTTCTCGCGGTAATATCCACCGTTTCGTCATCGCGGCCGGCCTTCCACGAATCTTCGGCGTTCTTCAAAAGATTTTCAGCTTCGCGCATTTCATCCGCCGCATCGCGGTCGGCTCCCGCATATTTAGCAAGGGCGACGGCCTGTTTTCCCTGCAGTACGGTCGAAGGCGTCTTTGAATAATCCACCTCGGCGATCTCGGGCGTTCGCGCATCACGGAAATAATCGCTTGAATTTCCAAAGTACTGGATCGACGGCGTCGTCTGGATCGTCCGGCCGCTCGTCGTGTAGGGGCTCAAATTTTCGAGCATGATCTCCTGGCTCGGACGTCTGACCAGAAAGTGAGGTTCGGCTGTTATGATCAACGCAAAGGTCTGCAACGGCGTCGTCACGCTTATTTTCGAATCGAATTCAAAAAAGCCCCTTCGTTTTATCTCGCCAAGATTGTCGACCTGTCCGTCGGGCGCAACCGCCCAGAGTACATAGGTCGCATAGCCGGCACCCAGTTCAAAGGGCCGCGGCATTTTCGACACCGACAGTTCGATCTCGGTACCATTGCGGCTCGTGCGTTTGATCTTCGCATCGCCTTTCATTCGCGGAAACCGTGTAGTCCCGCGAAACTGTACCAGTACCGGCTCGTCGAGCGGATATGTGATCGCTGTCGTGCGACGCGGCACATCGACCTGCCCGAAGGCGGAGGCGGCAAAGACTACGATTACAACCAAGAGTAGAAACCCTTTCAAACTAACTGATCTATGCATAATTATTTTCTCCGGGAAAGAGGGCGCTATAAAAAAGATGCCATAAACCAGGCAATCGTTGCAAACTTTAGGGGCTTGGACATAACCTTCCGCCTCAAGTATATTCAAATTTCGCTAGCGGCATGAAAGAGTTCAAGCGCCTTTTACAATACGTGCGTCCGCATTGGGTCTCGTTCGCGATGGCCGTTGCCGCGATGGTGCTTGTCGCGATATTCGAGACGGCGACGGGCGCGCTTCTCGTTCCGATCTTCGGGCAATTCCTTCCCTCAGGATCGGGCGGCTCAAACACGCTCTTTTATCTTCAAAAATTCATTCCGTCCGAACCCTGGTATCGTGCGTGGCTTGCGATCTCGGTCCTGCTGCTTGTTTTCACGATCTGTAAAGGTGCCGCCGAATATGTTTCGACGTACCTGATGACGAAGATCGGCCAGGCAGCGATCCTCGACCTTCGCCGTCAGCTTTATGATCATCTTTTGAATCAGAGCGCGGCTTTTTTTGAAAAGCATCGCACGAATTTTCTCGTCTCGCGCCTGGTCGTCAATTCGGCAGCGATCGAATATGCCGTTTCGGCAAACCTGCGGGATGTGCTGCGCGAGAGCCTGATGCTGGTCTTCTTTCTCGGCGCGGCATTTTATTTTAACTGGCGTCTGATGATGGGCGCACTTGTGATCGCCCCGATCATTGCGCTTTTGACGTTAAAATTCAGCAAGGCCCTTCGCCGGCTTGCCGAAGAATCTTTCGAGGGCAATAAACTTCTGACCGATACAGCTCAGGAATCGCTCGCCAACCAAATGATCGTCAAGGCCTATGGCGCAGAGGAACGCGAAAAAGAGCGGTTTTCGTTGATCGCACGTGCGATCGCTCGAGCACATCTCAGATCGGGTCGCATCGTCGCTACATCGCCGCCGACGATCGAGATCATCGGCACGATCGCAATGCTGACTCTTTTTTATTTCGGGCTTCGCGAGATAAATGCCGCGCGGATGGATGCCGCGCAGTTCTTCACTTTTCTGTTTTTTCTTTTCCGAAGCTACGATCCGATGCGAAAAATCTCTCGCCAATACAATGAGATCGCAAAGGCTTTGGCCGCGGCCGGCGACGTTTGGAATGTTCTCGACGAGTCGGACGTTCTGCCCGAGAAAAAAGATGCCGTCGTTCTCTCGCCGCTTCGGTCTGAGATCAAACTTCAGAATTTGTCGTTTCGATATAAGAACGATCCAAAAACGATCCTTGACAACATCTCACTAAACGTCGCAAAAGGCTCGATGGTCGCCCTTGTCGGCGAAAGCGGCGGCGGCAAATCGAGCCTGATCAAGCTCGTCCAGCGATCGTACGATCCGACTGAGGGTGCGGTTCTTTGGGACAGCGTCGATCTGAGAGATGCATCGGTCAAGAGCCTGCGGCGGCAGATCGCGCTCGTTACGCAAGAGACGGTTCTGTTCAACGAATCTATCCGGTATAACATTTCATACGGCGACCCGGACGCTACCGACGAAGCGATCGAGTCGGCGGCTCGTGTCGCCTTTGCATCCGATTTTATCGAGGAATTGCCCGACCGGTACGAAACGATGGTGGGTGAACGCGGCGTTTTTCTTTCGGGCGGACAGCGTCAGCGGATAGCGATCGCCCGGGCCGTGCTGGTCAACGCACCCGTCCTGATCCTCGACGAAGCGACATCCGCACTCGACTCGGAATCGGAACGCTGGGTCCAGCGGGCGCTTGCAAATCTGATGCAGAACAAAACGTCGATCGTTATCGCCCATCGCTTGTCGACCGTCAGAAAGGCCGATCTCATCGTCGTGATGGAACGCGGCCGGATCGTCGAGACCGGAACTCATGACGAGCTGATCAAAAAGGGCGGCCGTTACCTTAGGCTTTACGAAATGCAATTTGCGGACGAAGAGGTCCTGGAAGGCGTTTAACTATGAGATCTATGACCGGATACGGGCGCGGCACCGAGAGCAGCGACACGTTCAAAATAAATGTCGAGCTAAAGACCGTCAACAATCGTTTTTTGGATATCAATCTACGGCTGCCCGGCGAGCTGCAGTCACTTGAGAACGACATCAAAAGAGCGATAGGCGTAAAGCTTTCGCGCGGCCGCGTCGAGGTCAATCTTCAATATGAAAGGGATAATGCCGTCACCTATGAATTGAACCGGCCGCTGATCACCGGATATCTTTCGGCTCTGAAAGAGCTTCGGGACGAATTCTCGCTCGAGGGATCGCCCGACATCAACGTCATCGCCCGTCTGCCGAATGTAATGACGCCAGCCAAGGATGAGGTTGACGATGAGTTTACAAGCGCCGTTCATCGTGCTCTCGACGCCGGATTGGCCGACCTCGGGACGATGCGTGAAAATGAGGGCCAAATGCTGGCCGACGAGTTATCTCAGCGGCTCGGTGCGATCCAGGAGCGACTCGGTCCGATCGAGACCGAAGCGGCCGGCATCGGCGAAGAATACCGGCAGCGGCTAAATAAACGGATCTCCGATATGCTATTAAAGAGCGATTCTCAGATCGAGATCGATCAGGGCCGGCTGGCGCAGGAAGTAGCCTACCTTTCCGACCGGGCCGATATTTCGGAAGAGATCGCGAGGTTGAAAGCGCATCTGGGACATTTTCGCGAGATAATGCAGCAGGACAAAGAGGTTGGCAAGCAACTCGACTTTTTGACACAGGAATTGAACCGCGAAGCGAACACTATCGCATCGAAGACCGGAAGTATGATCGTTAAGGAAAACGCATTGGCAATAAAGAGCGAGATCGAAAAGATCCGCGAACAGGTACAGAATATCGAATAGAAAATGGTTGGGAATCTAATAATTATCAGTTCACCATCAGGCGGCGGTAAAGGCACACTCATCAAGGAGGTTCGGCAGACGGTGCCCGACCTGGGCTACTCGGTCTCATTCACAACGCGTGAGGCAAGATCCGGCGAGCAGAACGGCCGCGAATATTTTTTCGTTTCCGCCGACGACTTCCGGGCACGCGCCGAGAAGGGTAATTTTCTTGAGTATGCGACCGTCCATGGCCACTTTTACGGCACCTCAAAGTCGCATGTCGAAGGAATAATGAACGAAGGCAAAGATGTGATCCTCGAGATCGACGTACAGGGAGCCGCTCTTGTCACCGCCAAAATGCCGTATGCCACTACGATCTTTATACTTCCGCCGTCTTATGAGGTTCTCAGAGCCCGCCTAACTTCCCGGGCAACCGAGGGAATGAAGGATCTGGCGGTCAGGCTGAGGAATTCGTTCGATGAGGTCCGCGAATATTCAAAGTTCCGTTATGTGGTAATTAACGACGACCTGGCGAGCGCCTCACGGCGTTTGGCTTCGATAATTATTGGCGAAAGGCAGCAGGTGAATAGACAAACGGCCGAAATTAATAGTATTCTACATAGTTTCGATATTTCGAAATTATAGGTAACCGGAGAATACGCTTAATTTTATGGTAGAAGCCGCCGAAAAAGCCGAAGAGCTAGAAGATCTCGAACCCGAAGTTTTCGATCCGCCCGAGATCGATTCCAAATACAGGATGATAATTCTCGCGGCCCAGAGAAGCAAACAGCTTCAGCGCGGGGCGCTTTCGCGAGTGGATATCGACACCCGTAAAAGCAAGCCGACCCGGGTCGCTTTGAAAGAGATCGAGAACCGCAAGGTAAATTTTGAACTCTTAGAACCAGATACGTCTGCTTCCAGATAGACGAACTAAAAATGGCCGCCGGAAACCGGCGGCCATTTAACTTGATCGAAGACGATTTAATCCCGGTTTATTTCCTTGCCGGCACCGCTGATCGCTTCGCCAACAGAATCAATCGTATCAGAAACGCCGCGTTTGAATTTGCCCCACGTTTCCTGTGTTTCGCCTTTTGCGTTCTGAGCCTCGCCTTCGGCTTCGAGTTCCCGATCACCGGTCACTTCACCCGCCTTGTCCTTTATTGTTCCCTTTACCTGTTCAAATTTACCCTTAACTTCGTCATTATTATAGATCGACATATTGCCCTCCCGTGTCCGAAATGCGAACAAATATTTTGTTCGCTTATCCCAAATGCAATAGCCGTTCCATTAAGCTCCTTTCTAGCTCCCCTGCAGCTTCGCTCGCTCAGCCGTGGCCCAGTCACACAGCTTCCTGGAATCGTCGACGCTTAGAGCGGCGTCCCAGTGAATCCACAAATAAGACGGCAGCGGCATGCTCGACGAATTGACCATATCGCATATCTCTTCCAGCTTACGTGCCCGCTTTCGCGCGTCGTACGTATTCCATTTGCTCAAATTCAATTCCTTCCGCCCGTCATCGATGTGATCGGCCAGCAGCCAGGAAAACGGCGCGACATTCGAGTACAAAGGATACTGTGTCTCATTCGAATGGCAATCGGAGCATGAACGCTTGATGATCGCACTGACATCCGCCGGCACTTGGACCGCGGCTTCTAAAGTCTCCGATTGGACGACCGGCGGATTGTCTCTCAGCGGACGTACGAATTGGATTAGGATCAGTACTACTGCCAGTGCCAGCACAATGCCTTTTAGTAATTTTTTCATCCTGCGATCAGCCTTTTTTTATTTCCATTGCCATACTAAAATAGAATCGCGATTATGTTAAATCCGACGGTAATAGCAATTCCGTTCTTCGCTGCGATGATCGCGATCGAAGCTGCGTTCGATCGGCGCGGCCGTAGGGATTTCTATTCCACACGCGATGCATGGACGAATATCTTTATCGGGTTTGTAAGCGTGGCTTTCGGCGCGCTATTCGGTCTTGTATTTGGCTTGATCTACGCATTTTGTTACGACATCGCTCCTTTCAAATTCCCTTCCGACGCTTGGTATTCCTGGGTGATCCTGTTTTTTGTCGACGACTTTGCTTATTACTGGTTTCATCGCATCAGCCACGAAACGCGGCTGTTCTGGAACTTTCACGTCGTCCATCATTCGAGCGAGCATTATAATCTGAGCGTTGCCGTACGTCAGAGCTGGTTTAGCGGTATTTTGCATTGGATCTTTTACGCACCAATTATGCTGCTCGGATTCGCCCCGTGGATGTTTGCCGTGATGCACGGTTTTAATCTGATCTATCAATTCTGGATCCATACGCGGTTCGTCAACCGTCTCGGCCCTTTCGAATGGATTTTCAACACGCCGTCTCATCACCGCGTTCACCACGGCGTCAACAACCAGTATCTTGACAAGAATTACGCCGGCGTTCTGATAATTTGGGACAGGCTCTTCGGTACATTCGCCGGCGAGGACGAAGAGCCCCTTTACGGCATCATAAAACCGATCAGGAGCCACAACTGGCTATGGATAAATACCCACGCCTGGCATGAGATGTGGCAGGAGATCGGCCGCCGCCCGACTCTTGGCGGCAAGCTGAGATGTATTTTCGGTTCGCCCAATATCGACGCCTTATTGAAGGCCGGCTCGCGCGTCCCTGTTCTCGATAACAATGAAATTAAGGTCTAGCCTGTAACTGATCATTTGGTTACTTGCCGCATCCCCGACCGCGGTGTCACGTTTCTTTATAACTACGGCTATCCGCTTGTCGCCCAGGCGCCCGAGCCGTCGGGCGAGTTCTTCGTTCCGTTTGCCGAATTACGGCCCTACATCGGCCGCGACGGTTTGCTTGCACGCTTTGCTCGCTAATATACTTGCGACTTATGGTTCAGCGAAAAATAAGAGTATTGGTCGCAAAGCCCGGCCTCGACGGCCACGACCGCGGTGCCAAGGTCATTGCCCGCGCGCTGCGCGATGCCGGCATGGAAGTGATCTACACCGGCCTTAGACAAACGCCCGAGATGATCGCATCGGCCGCGCTTCAGGAAGACGTGGATGCTGTCGGCATTTCGATCCTCAGCGGCGCTCACAAAACGCTCTGTCCGCGCATCATCGAGCTGCTCAGACAAAACGGGATGGACGACACTCTCGTCCTCGTCGGCGGGATCGTGCCTCAGGAAGATATCGTCGATCTCAAGGCCAACGGCGTCTCTGAGGTCTTCCTGCCTGGAACATCGACCGAAGACATAGTCACGTTTATAAAGGCCAACGTCCGATCGGTCTAAGCTTAGCCCGAGTATTTGGAACGGAATTTGCTATAGTGTATGGAGTCATTCAAAAAACGAGAGCATTTTAAAAAGAGGAGAAATTTATGAATAGGTTCAAGGCACTGTTCTTTGCATCCGTTATGATCGTTTCGACGGCTTTTTTCACTTCAGCATTGGGCACCGGCGATCCGGCATTTAGCGCTTCGGCCCAGACGGTCACCGTCACGCGTAAACGCAAACCGGGTATTGCCCGCCGCACATATCGTGGGGGTAAATATGTAGTTCGGCGTACGTGGGACGGCACCAAATGGGTCTCGAAGAAGGTCTGGGTAGCCACAAAATGGACAGGTAAAAAGACCTGGAAGACCGGCCGCAAGGTTGTCAGCCGTACGAAAAAGATCGTCTATTGATCTGACGAAAACAAGAACGGCGCCGCAACCAAGGCGCCGTTCTTTTGGCACACCAGGTGCAATTATCTTTCTCTTTTACTGGAAATTCCGAGACATCATTTCCAATATCGAGGTAAATATGAGATCCAAAGGACTTTTTACAATCGTCGCTGTGGCGTTGACAGTATTGTTTTCGTACAACGCGTCATCCGCTCAGGTAGTTGACGCCGTCAAAGATGCCGCGTCAAAAACAAAAGAGGTGACGGTCGACACGGCCAAAAAAACGAAGGTTATCGTAACTGATTCGCTGAGCAAGGCCGCCGACAAGACCGGCGATGCCGCTGCCGCGACGGGTTCGGCCATCAAATCGAAGACGACCAAATTCGGCAGCACCGCCGTAAATGTAACCGAGAATGTGGCCGGTCAGGCCTACGAGGGCGGCAAGTGGTTTGTGGTAACCACCTGGGACGGCACAAAATGGGTGTCAAAACGAACCTGGTACGCCACCAAGAAAGCCGCCGGGGCGACAAAAGACGCAGTTGTCGGCGACGAAAATAAAAAGCCGTAGACAATTTCTGGCGGAACATCTTTTGTCGGTCCGCAGGCTGCCAGCCTGCACCGCGTATGCGTTTGTAAACTAGTTAGCTATCGAGCCAGAAGGCAAGGCTAAGATCTAAACGGGTGATCAATGTGGTGGTCGTTCACGACCGCTCTTTGACCGCCTCTTTTTTTTGTTTTCTAATTAGTGCGTATGAAGGACAAAGTAAGAGTGGCCGCCGGCCAAGGATTTTGGGGTGATCTGTTAACGGCACCTGTCGATCAGGTGCGTGGCGGTCCGATAGATTATCTAATGCTCGACTATTTAGCCGAGGTCACGATGTCGATCGTCCAGAAACAGCGGCAGCGTGATCCGAATGCCGGGTACGCACGCGATTTCGTCTCGCTGATGCGCGAGATCCTGCCTGATTGTGTCGAAAAGGATATCAAGGTCCTGTCGAACGCCGGCGGCGTCAATGTCGAGGGCTGCGCGAGCGCGATAAAAGAAACCGCCCGTGAGCTGGGCCTCGCCGGCAAAGTAAAGATCGGCGTGGTGACCGGCGACGACATCCTGCCCCGGCTGGACGAATTCGCCCAACGCGGTATTGCGATCGAGAATATGGAAACCGGCGAGCCGCTGGCCGACATTCGCGATCAGATACAGGCCGCAAATGTCTATCTGGGCGCCGGTCCGCTGGTCGAGGCGCTCGACCGCGGCGCACAGATCGTCGTCGGAGGTCGGCTGACCGACACGGGGCTGACCCTGGCGCCGCTGATGCACGAGTTCGGCTGGAAATTCGACGACTGGGACCGCATCGCGGCCGGAACGATCGCCGGGCACATTATCGAATGCGGCGCGCAATGCAGCGGCGGCAATTGCCAATATGATTGGCAGAGTATTCCCGATCTGGCGAATGTCGGCTTCCCTATTGTCGAGGCCACGCCTAACGGCGAATTCATCGTCACCAAACACGACGGCACCGGCGGCCGGATCAACATCCAGTCGGTACGCGAACAACTTCTGTACGAGATGGGCGACCCAAAGGCCTATATCACGCCCGATGTGGTCGCCGATTTTTCGTCGATACTGCTTGCCGACGCAGGGCCCGACCGGGTACGTGTTTTTGGGATCCGCGGGCAGAAGCACACCGAGTTCTATAAAGTTTCGATAGCATATTCAGCCGGTTGGAAAGCGGTCGGGACGCTGGTGTATTCATGGCCTGATGCGTTAGAGAAGGCGCAGGCCGCCGACCGGATTCTCCGCCAGCGGCTCGACAAACTGGGCCTCAAATTCGACGAGATCCTGACCGAGTTCGTCGGCGTCAACGCCACCCATGGCCATCTGTCGGAACCGCCTGCGTCAGCGGTCGGCCAGTTCGATTATCCTGAGGTCCAGCTTCGCATCGGTGTCCGCGGCCCGGATAAAGACGCGGTGACCCGCTTTACTAAAGAGATCGCACCGCTTATCCTCACCGGCCCGCCCGGCGTCACGGGCTTCGCCGGCGGCCGCCCAAAGGTCGAAGAAATAATGGCCTACTTCCCCGCGTTGATTCCGAAGAACTTGATCGAGACAAAGGTTGAGATCGTCGAGGCGTAAGGTTATGCGTTATGACTTTGAATGGGATCCAAAAAAGGCGGAATCAAACGCTCATAAACATAGGGTCAGCTTCGAGCGTGCTGCGATGGATTACAATGGGCCTTGATGAGAGCAGCAGTCTGATCGTCGTAGTGCATACATTCGACCACTTAGATGTCAGGTCCGCTCGGGTTCGAATCATCTCGGCAAGGAAGGCTAACAAAAGGGAAAGAGAGACTTATGAAGAAGGAATATGATTTTTCAAAAGGTGTAAGGGGCAAATTTCATAACCCTGACGGCGAATTTAACCTGCCGATCTATTTAGACCGCGAGGTATCAGATTTTGTGCAGAGGCTAGCTGTAGAGAAAAAGGTGGACAGAAGTCAGATCGTTAATAAGCTACTGCGTAAGGATATGGAGATTATCGATCTCTAAATTTGTGAAGTAGTGATTTCCTGTAAAAACCAGTTAGAATCACGCCGCATATCCTCACCGGCCCGCCCGGCGTCACGGGCTTCGCAGGCGGCCGCCCAAAGGTCGAAGAGATCATGGCCGACTTCGCCGCCCTCATCCCTAAGTCCCTGATCGAGACAAAGGTCGACATCCTTGAGGCATGAGACATGGGTGATAAATAAAGTGCTTCACGCTGATGTATACTCCCGCCGAGGTGACAGAGTATGAAACTGATCGTGTTCATGTGCGTTTGTGTTGTCTTTTGCCCAATCGTCTTACGGGCACAAGCGGGTGATACGCCGGCAACGCTTCGCCAGGTGGCGGCCGACTACTACAACTGGCGGAACGAGAACTACCCGGTAAACTCTAGCGACGCCGGCCTGCACAGCTGGGACAGCAGGTTGACGGACTATTCCCCGGCGGCGATCGCGTCCCGGCGGGAGCACATCGCGAGCCTGCTTGCTCGTGTTAATCGAATGCGGACTGACAAATGGAAAAAGGATGATCGTATCGATTGGCTCCTTTTCCGAGCACAGCTCGAAGGGCCGGTGTTTTTCGACCGTGTGATGGATTTCGAGCATCGCGATCCCCAGACCTACGTGAACGAATGTTCTAACGCCATCTTCTCCATCATCAAGAAGGATTACGATTCACCGAAGAACCGAACATTGTCAGCGACCGCTCGATTACGAGCGATGCCAGCGTTGATGGAGCAGGGCA